>NZ_JAFLWG010000042.1:0-49353 GCF_017316315.1 Enterococcus sp. DIV1298c
TTTTCAGGTCAAGAACTAACTATTCCTACTGGCGAACAAAAAACAGCTCCTGTAGCTACTCAAGCTCCTGCAGCTCCTGTTCAAGAAACTGCTCCAGTTGTGGAAACACCTGTAGTGGAACAAACTCCAGTAGTCGAACAAGCACCAGTTGTTGAACAAGCTCCTGCTGCTGAAGTGGCAGTTTCGACTGGTACAAACGATGCCAAAGAATGGATCGCACAAAAAGAATCTAGCGGTTCTTACACAGCAACAAACGGACGCTACATCGGTCGTTACCAATTAGACTCTTCTTACTTGAATGGTGACTACTCAGCTGCCAACCAAGAAAGAGTTGCAGAACAATATGTTGCCTCTCGTTATGGCTCATGGGACGCAGCAAAAGCTTTCTGGTTAGCTAACGGTTGGTACTAAGAACGAGTGATTTTATCACTTAATAATGAGCTAAAATAAAAACAGGGAGGACCGAAAATAGATAATCTATTTTCCGATCCTTCCTGTTTTTTGTATAATATTTCTTTATTTGATGACCATCAACTAATGGTAATCGTACCGTCAATCGTCGTTGTATTGACCAATTGTTGTTCGTTATAAATATTGTATAAGATTCTGACATCATGGCTGCCCTCATCAGGTAGATTCTCAAAAGGGATAGAGTCTATTCGATTGTTTGGTGGAATCAATCCTGATTTGTACAATATTTTATTGTTTGAGACTAAATAATACTCTACTTGGATATTGAATGCGTTCTGTCCGTTATTACGTACATCGACACTCGCTTTTCCTTGTGCATCGATTTCTATATCATGCTTCAAGAGGATACGCATTTTGTCTTTATCCACTTGATCTTGCATCGCTTTTAAAATATCTTCATTACTCAATCTTGTCAGGTTATCATCTAAATCTGGCAATCCTACCACTACTTGAGGAGGAGATTGATTAAAATAAAGGTATCCGCCAATCCCTGCAATCAAACTGAAGATAAGCAAGGAAAATAAGATATATGTTCTCTTCTTTTTACTACGATTGTTGTTTTTAATATTACTATGTGCCATTTCTCTCAACCTCCTTTCTCAATTTCTAGTTGAAAAGTATATTTATTTAGATCCTTTTCTAAAGAATTAGGTAATGGATACTTCTCAATATTTGTGAACTTAGTTAGCTAATGCAGTGAAATGGAATGACATCGTATATGCAGGTGTCACGATCACGTTTTGTTGGAATGGACTAGTGATCGCCCCTTCAAATCTTAAAGCTTTTGTTTGTCCTGTTCCGATTGTTGTTAAATAAGTACGAGTATTCAAGAATTGTCCAGAAGCACTTTGCAAGCGAACTGCCGCTTCATTTAGTGGTGTAAAGAACAAGTCTTGAGTGATACCAGTTGAGCTTGTCTCCGCAAAACTATCTACTTCGATCATTACTCTATGTGAAGTTGAATTATTTGTCATTGAATATAACGGCGAAACGATTTCTGGTTGAGGCGTGCCGTCATCTGCCATCGAATTCGCATATCTTACAGTCGTAGGAACCGTGATATCGATATAGCGTTTATCTTCCGGATCAACTGGATCCCACTCACCGATCCAACCTGAAACTTGAACGTCTGCTTTATCGTCACCTTTGATCGTCTGACCAGGTGTATTGTCAGGTTGTCCAGGGATCCAGCCCAAATCAGCAGCAGCAGCATTTAAAGATCCAAGTCCTAAACCACTCAATAAGATAGTTGATACGATCGCTAAATTACTTAGCTTTTTCATATTATGTTTCTCTCCTTGCAGAAATAATAAACATTATTTCAATTAATTTTTTGTAGTCGATCTTCCTTTTGATTGAACGTATAAAACGATCCTATCGAAAAAAGAGTAAGCAATAAACCGATCAAGGCAATTCCATTGGTCAAATGTTCACCAGTTTGTGGGAATTTAGAGGAAGAACCTTTACTTTTACTTGACACTGGAACTGTAGCTTGTTGTTCCTTTTTTTGTTCTCCATTTTGGGTATCCTGCCCTGTGTCGTCTTGATTTTCGGAACTATTTCCTAAATCGCCGATCGTTGCTTCGACATGAACCGTTTGTATTTCTGATTGTTGAGCATGATAGATCGTTGGACTCATAACACATAACAGCAACGCACCTACCATGTAGTACATCATTTTTTTTATCTTACCCTTCACCTCCTATGTAAACGACACGTTTCCCACAAAACAATTATCCTTAAAAAACTAGCACTTTTAAAACCAAGTTTTACCGTTAGTTTGGTAAATAAAATAAGAATATGCAGTTATTTTTACTGCAGATAAATATAAAATACAACTGCTATTATCAACTATTTAACCACATATAACAGCGTTAAAATAGCATTCTTGTATTTCTAAGAACCTTCGCTAAATTTAATAATATATTATTTTAACCAACCAGTCCGAACTTTTCTCAATATTTCCCTATTTGAGAAATAGTTGTGTCATGAAATGCAAATTTTAATAGAATGTCCCTTATTAAGGATGTAGCCGTTTTTTCAAACCGTCTTATATCTCTGCAAGTTCATCCACTTTGATATGATAATAATCCACCAATTTGTTGATGATTGCTTCATCTAAGTAGTTAGATATTCCAAGAGTAGGCACTTCAAAATAATCATTTGAATAGATGTCTGTCAGGACACAATCAAATTTTTGTAAATAGCCATTTTGTATTTTCGTCGCAGGATTTAAAATCTCAATATCAATATTATGTCTAAAGTAAAACTGGATTTCTTCTTTGAGCATACGCATATGATCATAAGAACTATCTAACAGCAGTGCGACATGAAGTTTCACCTTTTGTTTACGTACTTGAATCCATAGATCTGACCATGATGTCAATAATTTAAAGATAGATTGATGGATCATTTCATCTATGTAAATGTGAAATGATGGTCCTAATGTTTGATAGATCTCAAAAAAACGGTCTTCTAAATCTTTGACAAGTGTTGAACTATCTCTTTTTACGTTTAGGTAAAATTCTTTTTTCTTATTATGTAAAATATAGGTTGGCTTTACTGTGTTCATCGTTGTCCAATAAATATCATGAGTCAATTGATCTCGATTCTCACAAACGACCCCGAACTGTTTTTCTAAATAGCCGATCACTTTATTAATTTTATTTTTTTGATCCACTGCATCAACTTCAATATTTAGATATTGTAAACGCAAAGTCGGATGGATCGGTTGATAAAACTCGTAGAATAGCTGTTGGAGATTCTCCTCTTTCAAATGAACAGCGAAATTTTCATTGATTCGGCCTAATAATTCTGTTTCATTGGCGAAATGCTGGAAAATAAAAGGCACGTTCCATGAGAGTAAATTATATCCTTGCTTTAGTCGGATAAAACAGATGAATAAGTGGAATTTCATATTTCCTAAAAACAAATGATTGTCATTATTGACTAATGCCCAAATCGTATTCTCTTTCACAAACACTTCGATAATATCATTGATCAATGAGATATCTTTCATTTCCATCATATTCTCAGGCAAATTATATTTTTCTGAAAAAAACGCAGAAAAAAAATCTCTGATATTCCCTTCATTTCCAACAATTTCAAGATGATTATTGATTTTAAAATCATACTTACTGATCACTTGATTGATTCGATTGATAATACGCGATACCTGTGTTTCAGATATATATAGACTATCACTTAGGTCATCTTTTGAAGCTACTTTCTTAAAAAACAACGTTTCAAGTAAGGTATATTCCAAACTTTTACTTAATATTTTTGAATATATGAATGCTTTTGGTGTAGTTAAATTTTTCTTTAACAATACTCCTGATCTAAAGGAGGTTTCAATCGTCAGTGGTTCGATCATCTCGTTGATTTGTGAAAGATCATTTCTTGTCGTCTTCTCTGAGCTTTCGATCATTTCAGCTAATTCGGCTGTTGTCACCCACTGAGTTTCCCATAATATTTCCAAAATCTTCAACTGACGTTTTAAACGTCCATCTAAGATTTCTCTCATTTCTTTTCCACCTCTCCAAACAAAAAATATTGAACGTCTACATCATTTTTAACATAGTGATTTCTCTAAAAATAATCTCAATCTACCGACTGCTTGGTAAAATAACGCTAAAAGTCATGAAAATTTGTTTTATCAATGTCAATAATTCTATCATTTAAAAAATGGTATAGTTAATAAAAAGACAGACCACTTCTCTATATCGACCATCAGAATTCGTGTATATCTCCTTTCTACCCTATTACGATTGCTAAAAAACAAGAAAAGATATGCCAGTTTATGGCATATCTAATAAATTGGATTTTAAAGTATATTTTAAATCACTAGCTCTTTCCTAAATAACTGGATACTTTCTTTTCTCTTTATAATAAAAGTATGTAATTTGTTGATAAATTCATTATCGAAATAATGTGGGATGCCAATGACCCTTGATTGCTCGATTGCGCCGCGGATCGTAAAAATATCCGTTAATACACAGTCGTATTTTTCTAACTTCGCTTGACTGAACTGATCGAACGGCGATAAGATGTCAACCGAATAAGCGCTTCTGAAGTGCATTTCAATTTCTTCTTTCAACATGCGCAAATGACCGATTGGAACATCCAAGATCAATGCTGCTTTGATTCTATGCGTTTTTTTCATCTCGATACGAAAATCCGACCACTGAGTCACCAAACTGTATATCGATTGATACACCATATTTTTCTTGTCAAAAGGTTTGAGATCAAGATCTTCATAGATTGCTGCAAAACTTTCTTTTAATTCAAACATGATCGTTTGATTTTCACTCATCAATTCCAAGACGAATTCTTCAATCACATTGTTCAAAATAAAAGTTGGCCCAATGATTCGAAAACTACTCCATAAAATATCACTGATCAAAGTATCGATATGGCCACACTCAATGTTGAATCGTTGTGATAAATCTTTGATTAGTTGTTCCATTTGATTATGTAATGATGATTGTTCGATACCTAACTGATGACAGGTTTTTGTCACTTTGAAAGGTTCGCAATAATTTGCAAATAAGTTATATAATATGTCTTCATTCAGTTCTATCTCAAAGCATTCTTGACATTTTTGTTTCAATCCATCGTCATCCAAAATAGTTTGATAGTTAAACACGGTTGCTTTCTTCTCTATAAATTCTCCCTGCCGACAACGGTATAATGCAGCTAGTACTTTTAAATGGATTTTATTCAACAGAAAATGATGTTGATCATTCATTTCAATGATCGTTGCGTTTTCTTCATAGAAACGTTGGATCAACCGATCGATCAACTTGAATTCTTCTTTTAAAAGCAAATTTTCCGCTGAAAGATATTTTTCATACATCAGGCTAGCAAACAATTTGCGAATATTTATCTCTGAACCTTCGATTTTCAATTCATGACTGATTTGTATTGAAAATTTATCTAATACTGAATTTAGCTTTGTCAGTAATCGATTTAACTGCGTTTCTGAAATAAATAGCCGATCGCATAACTCGCCTTTAGTCAGATTCGGATGGATAAAAATTTCTTCGATGATCTGACATTCGATGCAGTTTTGTAAGAACAAAGAATAAAGATGTGTCTTTGATACACCTAGTGTTTTATCTAAGAAAACACCATGTTTAAAAGAAGTCTCAATTTTAAGCGGCTTGATTATTTCATTCAAATGTTTGATATCTGTTCGTATCGTCTTCTCCACTCCCCCGATGACCTGGACGATTTCTGATACAGTTAACCATTCATTTTCCCACAGCAATTCTAGTAATGCTAATTGCCTTGTACTTTGTTTATTTAATATTCCTTTCATTTTACTCCCCCAAATCTAATAAAAAAGCACAGTTATAATCAAAAAAATAACACCCCACCTGTGTCTTTTTTCATTTTTTTATGATATTAAAATTCAAAACTATCCCCTTGTTACTACTTATACCACATTATTTTAAAAAGTATGTACTATTACTTAATCATAATTTTAGAATATAAATCTTCTTATGTCTACAGAAAAATGAAGATAACATGAGATATTTTTAATTATTAATTAAAATACATCCATCACACTAAAAGATCGAGTAAAAGCTGCGTTCATTTCAACTTTTACTCGACCATTTATTTATTTCGTTATCTTAAAGATGTTTTAAATAACTTTAGATGATTCCTCCGTTATCTGGTTAAAGTTATATACATAGAAAATCCACTTTATCACAGAAGTATTCAAGTGAATCAACTTTTCTTCCCACTTAAAAATGCAAATACATTTTTTCTAGAGATTTCTCCAATCGGCGTCTCTTGTTTATATACGCTGACTTTTTCTACTTCTTCCAATTGAGCAAACAATTGCTGTAAAGGTGTATCAAGTTCTACCGCTCTTTGTTGTTCAGTGATTTCCTTTTCAAAAAAACCAGCCAAAATGACTTGTTCAACTGTCTGAGCTTTGTCTTGGATCGATTCCTCGAAGAAGCTACGAACAAAATCATTCTCAGGGTGTAGTAATAATCGTTCTGGGGTATCACATTGGATCAATTCGCCTTCTTTCATTACGGCGATTCGATTGCCTAATTTTATGGCTTCTTCCATATTATGTGTGACAAAAACAATGGTTGTCCCTAACTCTTTATGAAGTGAAAGAACTAACTCTTGCAAGGATGTTCGGGAAAGTGGATCAAGCGCACTGAACGGTTCATCCATCAAAATCACCTCAGGATTAGCAGCCAACGCTCGGACGATCCCGACACGTTGTTGTTCTCCTCCTGATAATTCTTGGGGCATTCGATCACGATAGATGTCTGGATCTAAGCCAACTTTCGCCAGTAACTGATCCGACGTTTCAGAACGTTTCTGTTTTTCCCAGCCTAACATCTCAGGGATCACTTCGATGTTTTGTTTCACAGTCATGGTTGGGAACAATGCGATTTGTTGCAAGACATACCCCATTTGCCAACGCATTTTTTGCAAATTATAGTTTTTCAAAGATTTACCTTTGAAAAACACCTCTCCGTTACTTGGTAAAGAAAGTCCATTGATCATTTTTAGCGAAGTCGTCTTCCCGCTTCCAGAAGGACCGACCAACACAAAGATCTCCCCTTCTTCGATTGAAAGATCTAATTGTCTAATGGCATACTTGTCACCAAAGTTTTTTTGTACGTTTTTAAATTCAATCAGCTCGGTCAATTATTTCCCTCCTTCACCAATCCTTGGTCAACTAGAAATTGTCGTGCGACTTCAGCAGGTTGTTTTTTCTCGACGTTTACTTGATAATTCATCGTTTGCATCTGTTCTTCCGTGATTTTTCCGCTAAGCTTCTCTAAAGCAGTCACAACTTCCGGATGTTCATTTGCAAAATCTTCATTCATCAATGGCGCACCTTGATAAGTTGGGAACAAGCCGCGATCATCTTCCAGAACGATTAAATCATATTGCTTTAATTCACTGTCGGTCGAATAGGCATCAACGACATTCACGTCACCATTATTTATTGCTTGATAGCGTAAACTTGGCTCCATACTTTGAACGCTAGGGAAGTCCAATTGGTAAAGCTCTTGTATTCCTTTATAGCCATCTGCACGGTCAATAAACTCTAAAGTGAAACCTGCTCTGATTTGATTTTCAATTTTAGCTAGATCAGAGATCGTACGCAACTGATTTTCTTCTGCAAAGTCACGTTTCACAGCAAGTGCATAGGTGTTTTGGTATGCCATTGGTTTTAATAGTGTCATTGAGAACTGTTCACTCAACAGTTTATTGGCTTCTTGATAGGTTTCCTCTTTTGTTAATTTTTTCTCCCTTAATGTATCGGGAACTTGAACTAAACTCTCCAATACTGTTCCTGTAAATTCCGGGTAGATATCGATTTGTTGATTTTCTAAAGCACTGAATAAGAAACTCGTTTTTCCGAAATTAGGTTTTAACTCGACTTCCGCGTCAGTTTCTTCTTCAATCAGTCCTTTATACATTTGGATCAAGATATCTGGTTCGGCACCGAGTTTACCAGCAATCGTGATTTTTTCTTGCTTAAAGAAGCTGGTCTGATAAATGGAAGCCCCGGCGACCACAGTCAAGATCAACCCTAATACAAGCATTGTATAACGTGGTCTCAGATGTTGTAGTAAACGGATCAAACTACTGAAAATGATCGCTAATAGCGCAGAGCTGATCGCCCCGATCAATGTTAATACCGGTGTATTCCGATCGATCCCTAGTAAGATAAACGTTCCTAGTCCACCAGCACCGATCAATGCAGCTAATGTTGCCGTCCCGATGATCAACACTAAAGCTGTTCGAATTCCTGAGATGATTACAGGAAGTGCAATGGGTAATTCTACTTTGATCAATCTTCTAAAACGCGACATGCCAAAAGCAACCGCAGCTTCTTCAATCGACGGATCAATCTCTGCTAAGCCAATATAGGTACTTTGAAAGATGGGTAATAATGCATATAAAATCAAAGCAATCAATGCTGGTAATGTCCCGATTCCCACAAATGGAATCAATAATCCTAAAAGTGCAAGTGAGGGAATGGTTTGCAGTACACTTGTGACTTGTAATAAAAATTCTGCCATTCGTTTGTGGCTTACTGCCCAAATAGCCAATGGGATCGCAATCACTGCGGCGATCAGTAAGGCAATCAATGATATAGATAAGTGCTGGAATGTAGCTGCAAGTAACTCTTCTTTTCTCTCACTGAGCGTTTCGATAAACGTATTCATATGACCTTCCTTTCCGTTCTCCTTTAAGTATAAACATAGCCAAGCAAATTCCCAACTAAGTTGTTTTAAAAAAAAACTTGCAATCGAGTCGTTGGTGAGAACCGATTGCAAGTGGCGTTTTCTATTGAGTTATTTGGAATGATAGGGTGTTCCTTGCTGATAAAAATTTTCTTCATATCTGCGTTTTCGTTCGGTTTGTCGATACTTTTTTTCATCCCACATTACAAACCACAGTACAAATGAAGGCAGAAAAATCAACAATGCTGTTTGTAACCCATAATTGCCTATAATAATACCAAAAAATAAAATCAACAACATTGCACCTAAACGTCTCATTGATTGCATATTCGATCACCTCTAAGATTTTATACCGAACGATTGTTCGCACTTCTATTATACGAACAATCGTTCCCTTTGTAAAGTAGAAGTTTTCTTTTTGGGCAAAAAAAAACAGCCAGTAACGTTTAAAATCTCGTGGGGGAGATACTTGTTTACTGGCTTGTTCAATAAATATTATACTTTATCTTGAGTGTCCGTGACCAAAAAAGTAAAAATCGGTTGTTTTGACATCATAATCGTTAAATTTCATAAGATAATCGCTGTTTTTTATATAGAAATGCTTCTTTTTTACTCATGCACTACTTTTCTGGTTTTCAAAATAAAGGACGATGAGATGTTTACCAAGAATTTTTCCAGTTTTCATTGAGAAAATCTTGAAGGAAATAAAATATACTTCTTTATGTATATTTTTTTCCATTTTCCTATTGAATAAATAGAGTTGTTCAGTGTAATATAAAGATTGCTGAAAATTTTCAAAAAGAAAAGAGGTTAGAGATGAAACATATCAAATTTTTATTAGACTTATGTGGAATTATTTTAGGGGCAGCTCTTTACGGATTGGCAGTCACTGGAATCAATCTCCCTTCAAAATTAGCTGACGGTGGTGTTACAGGTATTGCTCTTTTACTAAATCATTTATTTGGCTTTGCGCCCTCTATCACCTCGCTGATCATAAATTTACCTTTATTGTTGGTTTCCTTATTTATTTTTGGAAAACATTCATTTATTCGAACGATAGTCGGAACATTTTCTTTGGTCTTCTTTTTACATGTATGGGAAAATCTGAACGTTCATTTTGCTGTCGGAAACTTGCTTGTGAATAGTCTAATGACCGGGGTTCTTTCGGGGATCGGTTGCGGGCTAGTCTTTCGTTTTGGAGGAAGTACAGGCGGAACAGATATCATTTATCAAGCGATTGAAAAATACTACCATGTAAATATTGGCAAAAGCCTATTTATTATCACTTTTGGTATTTTAATTGTCTCTTTGATGTATTTGGATTTCACTCATTTTGCGTATACTCTTTTAAGCTGTTCGATTTTATCTTATACATTGAATAAAGTGAAGTATCTCAGAATCTCAAATCCTTTCAAAAAAATCACATCTACAACAGCAACAGTGAATCCATTAGAACCTATGGAAGAACCTTACTTAGATTAAGCCATTTTCATACAATAAGAGCTACCTCCTTTAAATAGCATGACTATTTAAGGATGTAGCTCTTTTTTTCTTGTCAGTTGTTTTGTTGAATCAGTGAGCCGCCTTTGGGAATCCACCAGAGACTACTAATTTTCCTTGTTGGCTTCCTTTACTAACTGCCGCCATCGCTTGTTCAAGTGAAGCTCTGGTGATGCCCTTTGAGTAAACCGTTGTGACATGACTATGGAGCTGGTTCGCTTCAAAGAGTTGCGCCAATTTCTTTAAAATCGCTCCTTGTGTGGCGATTTCTTTGTCATGATCCGTTTTTGTAAACACATACTCCCAATGGAAGCTGATCGAATCATTTTTAAAGCCATTTAGATCGATTTTTTCTTTTGTATTGACGATCATCCCGATATGCCCGAGTGGTTGAATGATTTTTTTTATTTCTGATAAATAAGGTTCGATATCATAGAGTACAGCAACATGATCCACACCTTCGCCCCCAACTTCTGCTAATTGGTCATAGAGAGAATGATGGTAATCTAAAGGAACATCTACGCCATTTTTTTCCAGCCATTCAAAGTTTTGCGGGCTAGCGGTAGCATAGACTTTCATACCTGCCCATTTTGCTAACTGTGTCATGATCGAACCGACGCCACCGCCTCCGTTGATCACCAATAATTCTTTGCCTTCATTTGCTCCTTTTTGCGGAATCAGATGGAATTTTTCAAATAGCAGTTCATACGCAGTCAATGCAGTCAGCGGGATCGCAGCGACCTCTTCGTCCGTCAGATTCTGTGGTGCTTTCGCAACGATGCGCGCATCAACTAATTGATACTCTTGCTGACTGCCTCCGCGTTGCGTCGTACCGGCATAATAGACACGATCGTTCACTTTAAAATCTGTCACAGCTGTGCCTACTTTTCGTACATAACCCACGCTATCATAACCTAAGACTGTAAAGGTTTCTGCTTTAACGATTTCTCTTCGCTTTGTATCTACAGGGTTGATTGAGAGAGCAACGACTTCAATCAACAAGTCATGTTCGCCAGGTTCTGGCGTCACGATTTCTTCTTCAACCAATCGTGGGTAAGGTGTGTCACGAGTAAAACCAAATCTTTTCATTGATGAGGGAACAGCCATCATCTTTCGCCTTCTTTCCGTTCAAGTTATCTGATCGATCGACAAAAAAGCTGTTTCACTCCAACATTCAAACAATTTAGCACAAGCCTTGCCTGTTTTTCATTTGACTGAATCGTTGAAGGAATCAACTTTTTTCGTAATTGATTGATTCTTAGTTGAAATAGCCATTCCCATTCAAAGAATCGCCTTGTTCATTGATCAAGCCTTCCAGTGAACGATCTAGTACCCCATGACTTTTTTTACTTGGATGTTTCTTCTCGTCCATTGTTACGCTTTGTTTTCCATCATATGGGGTGTTTTCTGCTTCAAATAGAAGATACGCATTCTTTTCTTTTTTGATCGAAGCAATCAGTTCTTCTTCAGAGATTTTATTTTTCTTCTGATCAGGAATGATTGAAGCTGGCACATATTTAGGTACAAAATAAGACCGTTCTCTTACAGAGCTATTGAATACGCTTCGCGATGAAGACTTTTTCTCTTGTGGTGGTCTTTGCTCTGACGTGCTGTTCCGACGAGCATAACCGAAACTCGTCTGACTGTTTCGTTTTGTTTTCGTCGTATTGCTTTGTCTGTAATCTGGCAAATTTTGTTTATGTTTGGCTAGATTTTCTTTTTGTGTCGAAGCATGTCGAACATTGACTGTCGCATGACTGTTTTTTTCTTTTTTTGAGTAATCCTCAAAATGAAATTCATTGATTTGTTCAAACAATGGCTTGTCGCTCGTATCTGTCATCAGATCATCTTGACCGTCGAACAATACACGTCTATTTTCATTTTTCAGTTTCACGCCGATGTGATCATCATAGGCAGGGAAGCGAAAATGTTTTCGTTTGATTTCTGTCATGTAAACCATCCTTTATAAGTGGACTTTCTCTTATAATAGCATAAATCTTGTATTTTCTATAGCTAAGCGTTAGTCGCTTATCGCTTTCTTGTCGTTTCACGAATGATCAACTCGGGGAAAAAATGGCGATATCCTTGACTCGCTCCTTTTTCGCTAATTTTTTTCAGTAGCATTTCTCCGCAAACTTCACCCATCCGAATAATGCCTTGCTTGACGGTCGTCAGCTTGGGCGAACTGATTTGATCAAGAAATACGCCATCAAAACCAATCACTCCAAATTGCTCTGGTAATTGCCCGCCTACTTGCGTGATACCACGAACGATGCCTAGTGCCAAGCGATCAGAGCTACAAACAAAACAAGTCTTATCTGTAAATTCGTCCCAATGCTCGGTGATATATTTTTCTGGTGTGGTCGAATGATTATCAAAACGTAACATTCTCGGTGTTAAGCCAGCTTCTTCCATTACTTTTAAATAACCTGCTTCTCTAGATAATTCAAAAGGCTCTGCTTCATCAATACCAATATACACGACTGTTTGGTAACCAACTTCTAAAGCATATTGGGTCGCTTTAGCAGTTCCGTATTGATTGTCGCTATCGACATAATCGTAGCCCATGCGATTCTCACCAAATAAGACGACTGGCTTTTCCAAGCGATTGATCCAATCAAAATCTCTTTCACGCACCCCTGTAATGATATAGCCATCACAAGACCCGACATCAAACGCATCATTGGTCACTAATTGCAAGGAATAATGTTCTTTTCCAATTCTTTTAGCGATTCCCATGAGTAAATTCATATAATAAGGTTCTGTCGTATCGATTTCTTCAAGAATAAACAACTTGATGATTTGTGAACGGTTTGAAACTAAGGCTTTTGCTGCAATATTTGGGCGATAATCAAGCTCAGCCATCGCTGTAAAAACTAATTCTTTTAGTTCATCCGTCACTTGTTCTGGATGATTGATCACCCGAGAAACTGTCATTTTTGAGACATTTGCTCGTTTAGCTACATCTGCTAACGTTGGCATAAAATCTCCCCTTCCATGCCTAAATACATAACTATAGTCATTATAGCAAAGAATCGGGAGAAAAATAAAAAATGATTTTAGTTGTCTAATTTTATTATAAAGAAATACCACCGAACGTATAAACCGCTTAAGTATTTCATTGCAATGCTTAAAACAGACAAGTTTATAAAGGATATTGAAGCTTTTTAGCGAAATCCCCTCAATATTATAAATATTCCCACATATTTTTATAAATAGTCGGATTTATTTTTTAAATTACTATGACCTAATTGAATGGATAGGCTATACTAGACTAGACAGAAAAATTAAGTTGTATAGATTAAAAACACGCTTATTGATGTTTTCACGTCAAGACTTGAAAGTCGCACCTTTACATAATTGTTTAATCAACAAGCGGTTGAGACAAACTAAAATATCTGGTCTTTCTCTGAAAAGGACAACAATACTCCTGAACAGAAAGAATTGAAGGAACTGTGAAACAAGCCTTTATCCGGATTATTTACGTTCAGTATTTTATACAGATTGAGGAAAAGAAATTGACACTCAAACGATTGAACAGATTCTTGCAAGCTTTTTTTAAATTGAGTATTGCATAAGTAAAGAAGGATATCCTATATCAGTTGGAGATCCAACATTTTGTCTATGTTCATTGGTGTAACTATCTACGATTACATGATTCATTAAGATACGCTCCCCCCCTTTCCCATCAGAATATTAGATTACCCATGGAGGCTCGTTATCAAGGGCTATCGGATCAAAAGAGTAATCAAGCAACTACAATTTATAATTTTTGTCAAAATAAGTGTTGCCATTTCAAGTTAACTTTTGAAAATTTAGGTCTTCCAATAAATTCAATCTTTCAATTTGATTACCCATCTTTAATGCTTTCGAAAAAAAACATCTACTCTCATACTTTATAAACCCTTTAAATTTTATCATCTAAGGAGGAACATTATGTCTGAAGTAATTGTTATAGAACAATTGCAAAAAGTACTTTCAAAAAAAATTATTCTCGACAATATAAATGTAATTATCAAAGAAAATGAATGTATTGCTCTTCTAGGTAAAAATGGTGCAGGAAAAAGTACACTTATAAAGATTATTTTAGGAAATTATACAATGAGTAGTGGTTCTATTGAAAATAGATATTCAAAAAGCGAAATTGGTTACCTCCCTCAAAAAACAAGTTTTCCCGATGATTTAAAAGTTTCTGAGTTACTCCAGTTTGTATCAAGCTTTTCCACCAATCCTCTGTCTGTTGATAAGATAAATGATGTATTAGGTTTTACAGAAGAACAATTGAAACAATTCGCAAATACGCTCTCAGGTGGCCAACAACGAATTCTTGACTTCTGTTTATCAATAATCAATCAACCTAAGTTATTGATTATTGATGAACCAACTGCCGGTATGGATACACTCACTCGCAAACGATTTTGGGATATCATACAGCGCTTGAAGGCAAACAAAACGACTATTCTTTTCACGACACATTATATCGAAGAAGTTGACTATTGTGCGGATAGGGTGCTTTTATTAGATAGAGGAAAAATTATCGCGGATGACACGCCTTACAGGCTAAGAATAATGGAACGAAAAAAAATATTGATGATAGAATTACAAAGCTATCAACGATACCAGCATAAGCTAAAAAAGGTTATCCAGAAACATGATATATTCTTAAATGAAAAAAAATCCTTGGTAGAATTACATTTCTCATTTGATCAAACAGTATCTATCATCAAAGATTTAATTACTATCGATTTCCCTTTAGATGATATCGAACTAATGAATACATCTTTACTAAATTCTATTTTCAACGGAATCGATTCAATCAGAAAGGAAGACGCCAATGAGTAATCTTCTAAAAATAGAAATGATACGGCTGACTAGAAATAAAAAATATCTTATTATGAGCGTTGGTATGCCTGTAGTTTTTTACATTATATTTACTGCGATGATACAGATGCCTACAGAAGAAATACAAATAGTATTCATGAGAGAATACCTTATGTCTATGACTACCTTTAGTTTGACAAGCTTTTCCCTTTTTACTTTTCCGTTTGAAATAATCGAAGACAAAAAAAATGGTTGGAGATCCTTGATCAACCGTTTACCTATTCGTGAATATGAGGTTTATTTAGTGAAAATCATTAAAATGATTATCCTTTTTATTTTAGCTATCTCATTAGTTTTTCTAACGGGATATTTATTTAGAGGGGTTAAGTTGTCCATTATAGAGTGGATTGTTTCATCTCTATTACTATTATTTGGTGCTCTTGCTTTCTTGACCCTTGGGACAATTCTAAGTAATTTTAAAGAAGAAAAAACTGCTTCCGTTTGCGCAAACATCTTGTTCTTAGGTTTGGCTTTATTAGGAGGTCTATGGTTCCCCACTGAACAATTTCCTTCTTGGTTACAGTCAATTTCTAAAATGACACCTACGTATCACTTTAGAGAGTTGGCCGTTGGCTATATCAACAAAGGCTCCATTCCAATAGTATCAATACTAGCAATGCTTGCTTATAGTTGTCTTTTTTTAGGCATTTCCTATCTTATTATATTGAAAACAAAAAAAAGCCATTCATAATGACTTTTCTAGAACTAAATATGTAGATACCAAGAAAAATCAAAAAGTTGGTTTTCTTGGTATCTCTTTGTTTTTAGCATCTATAAATACAATAGTTTATCTTCTTCATGTAAAATCTTCCAGTCATTTTAGCTGCTGAAACGCTACATCATCCCATCCAAAAACTCTGCAGCTTCTTCCATCAATGGGACTTCTACCATATGACGTTTCTCCGAAGAGGCACGAAAGACGATGCCCTTGCCGTAAGACTCATCCTTATTTTTTTCTACAAATTTAGCTACTTGCTGATAAGGGATTTTCTCATCTTTTTCGCCATGCCAGAAAAACAAAGGACGTCCGGCTAATTTTTCTGGGTGCATCGATAGATCGTAATGATTGACCCATGAAATCAAGTCGAAGTAATCATCTGGCAACTTGTAGTGGTATTCTTGCGCTCTACGTGAAATTTCTTTACCATATTCAAGTGGTGCTGGTGATCCCATCAAGCAGATACCGCCAGTGATCTCAGGATGCTTTGCCAATAAGGCACATGTGGTCATGCCACCCATCGATACACCACCCACTGCCAATTTGTCTGAAAGAAGTTCACGTTTTCTTAAATGTTCGATCAATGTATCGAATTCAAATAGATTGCCGTAAATACTACTCCAAAAAGTAAAGGAAGGGATTTTTGACACCGGTTGCTTCCGTTCTCCATGATTCATGGCATCGGGGAGTAAGACTCTCATTCCTTTTTTTGCCATTTTTCTTCCTTGCGTCAACACAAGTTCCTTACTCGTCTGCCAGCCATGATAATAGATCACTACTGGGATTTTTTCTGACTTCAACTCTTTTTGGACCACTTCTAAGACTGGGATATTTTTTATTGTTCGTTTCAAAATAATTGGATTCACTGATCGATTCACCTGATTTTCATAAGATTGGCTGAACGTAATGACAGCCATAAACCTAACATCACTTGTACAAGACATAATAGTCCAAATGTAGTTGTGTAAACATCCATTCTTTTAACAAAGAATAGCATGGCGAATACCCCTGTGATCCCTAACCCTATTGATAGTACTGGGTAAATAGACATTTTAAAAAAACTAGCAAAACTGCCAAAGATATTTCCAATAAATACCATTAAGAATAGAAAAATACTTAATATTACCCCGTCTGTCAATGAGATTGGGAATAACAAAGCATTCGCTTCGACTGGTTGTTGGATTGCATTGTTGCCTAAATACATACTAAGAAAAATACTACATATATGACTGACTCCAACGACCTTGTTCATTCGCTTCATCGCGCTCACCTGACTCTCTTTATAATTCTATTATAATCATTTTATCATTTTTTTAAAGTAATAAACGTTTATTCTTTTCTTCATTTGAATTATTTCTGATATGATGAGTATAGAGAAATCAGAAAGGAGTTCTTACCATGTTCGATCCAAAAATGTTAGCGATGATCTTTTTCATCAATTTCGCTTACATCACATTAAATACATTACGCTTTATGCTGACCATGAAAGGCTATCGTTATATCGCACCTTTAGTTAGTATGGTTGAGATCATTATTTACATCGTTGGTTTGTCGCTGGTCTTAGACCGCTTAGATAACCCTTTGAACTTATTCGTTTACGCACTAGGCTATGCTGTGGGTATCAGTGTCGGGATCGCCATCGAAGATAAATTAGCACTAGGCTATATCATGGTAACAACGATCTTGCCAGCGAATACGTCTGAAGATAAGAACTTACCGATCATTCTTAGAGAAAATGGCTTTGGTGTGACACAAACTTCTGCGACAGGACTTGAAGGTGAGCGTTTAGTATTAGAGATTCTTTCTCCACGTAAAAGTGAGCGCGAACTTTACCGATTGATCAAAGAAGTGGAAGAGCGGGCTTTTATTATCTCTTATGAACCAAAATATATTTCTGGTGGGTTCTGGACAAAAAAAGTGCGCAAACGCCGAAGCAATGTAAAATAAATAAATGTGAAGTAAATGATGATCTGATGAAGCCCTTTCATCAAATCATCGTTTATTTATTTGTTTTATTAAAAAATGTCGACAATTCCTCATCATTTTGTTATTATAATGTATATCATTAAATTTATGGGAGTCCTTATGCAAATACAACAAAAAACAACGACCTATTTACATTGGGGATCTGTTTTTGCCTTTTTGAGTGCCTTGCTTTTTTTCTTTTACGCTTACTTCAAGACATCCAGCATACCTTGCAACTCATTTGGCTGGTTACTACTAGACCATTCTGAGCTTAACCAATCGAGCGACAATCCAACATTCTTGATTTTGTCTACCTTATGTGGTCTCATTTTCTCGTTATGCTTCACGGCCTACTTTGCAAAGAAAAAAATGAATACATTTAATGAAGTGAACATCATTTTCGTCATACTGAAATCACTGAATCTCTTAACAGCTATGTTGTATACGTTCAATCAAGATTCACTATTTTTCTTCATCATCAATGGTTTAGTGGTGATTTTGACGATATTCACTTTCTTTATTTTTTCATTGATCACTAAGCAATTAAGGATGCCGATGCTTATCCAAATGAGTACTTTTTTCTGTTTTTGCTATAGTATCGTCGCATTGTTCATCTTGTCATTTGCACCATCGATCAATTCTGCAAATATTCAAATCACTAGTAATATACTAGATATCTTGTTTATCGGTAATTTAGCTTATATGATGTGGCACTTTCGAAAAACAGCATGACTAAAAAATCACTGTTCATCCAAATAGGGAGAACAGTGATTTTTTTAAATCATTTTTTTGATGTAAGAATAAGATTTTACCTCTAGCTCCTTCATCAGCGCAACCAACGCTTGTTCTTTGATAAAGGCACGTTCCACACTCGTTTGAGCCAATGGTCGCTCTTCCAACAATGAATCTTTCTTATTCTCGACTACAGGCAGCAGTAAGTGATACTGCTCATTGTGGGACAAGACATTTGCTAATAATAACGCATCTAAAAAAATCGACTCACGGCGTTTTTTGTATTTGTTTTCACAAATCCGTTCGATGATCACTTCAACTTGATCAAAAAAATATGCTTCGTTCACATCGCCGATCAACTGCCCCAACGCCTGGAACTCTTCAGGTAATGTCGTCTGCTGTTTTTGAAGATGGAAATAAGTTGGCAAAGAAACTTCGTTCTCTTGTTGGAGCGTTACAAATCGGTAATTTTCATTGCCTGCTTCTAATCGTTCGATCGTTGGAACTGAAAAGGCGGTCGCATAAAAATAATCTGTTTCAGTCTCACGACAGAAATGCCAGATCTCTTCTGCCAAAAAGAGCGCTCTTTGACTTTCTGGCTGCTTCAGCAATTCTTGCATCAATTCTTGGGTTAACTGAGCGATTTCCTCTCGAAAATCTTTTTGATCATACACTGGAAAGGCACAGCGATAACGCCGGTTCTCTCGAATGATCAAGCCGTTGTCGATCATTTGGTCAAGAAAATGTTCCATTTTTTTCTGGGGAAATTCTTTTTTTAGTTGTCGCAAGATGATATCTTGTGTGCCTTGACTGATCAGATAGTCGATCATTGGTTGAAATAATGGCTGTGCGATCAGTTTCCGCCGATCATCTTGAGAATGAAAATATTGCATCGATTTACCTGCTTTCTATGTGGACGTTTAAATAAAAAAGTGAGAGGTTCCAGTCAACTGGTCACACTCCCACTTCTTTCAATCTCGTCGCTTAATTGAAAACTTCTGTCAATTGAGGGACCACTTGTTTTTTACGTGAAACGACCCCTTGTAAAAATGCGCGATTGTTTTCTAACTTCACATTAAATGCTTGTTCAACTTCTGCTTTTCTTTCACCGGCAATCAATAATTCTGAATTGCTGTTCAAGATGTCCGTTACTACAAGGACGAAAAGATCATAACCGTTTTTAGCAATCTCAGCGTTCATCGCTGCTTCAAGCTCTGCTTGACGGTCCATCACTTCGTTTAAATCAACTGTATTAACTTGAGCGATGCGCACGCTTGAGCTCGCCATTGGAAAACTTTTTGCATCTAGGTCAAGTAATACTTCGGCTGCTTTATCGCTAAGGTTTGTCCCTGCTTTTAGCATCTCCAAGCCGTATGCTTCTAAATCCACACCCGAGATCTCAACTAGTTCTTTTGCAGCCAATTGATCTTCTTCTGTTGATGTTGGTGATTTGAACAATAAAGTATCTGAGATGATTGCAGATAACATGATTCCAGCGATTTCTTTAGGGATCTCAATTTGGTTTTCTTTGAATAGTTTTAAAACAATAGTACTTGTGCAACCAACTGGTTCAGCACGATAGTACAATGGATTTGCTGTTTCAAAGTTTGCGATACGATGGTGGTCCACTACTGCTAAGATCGTTGCTTCCGCAATGTCAGCTACGCTTTGTTGGAATTCATTATGATCCACTAGCATCACATCTGCTTGTTCTTCTTTGATTGATGAGATCACACGTGGTGCATCTAATTTGAAGTAATCTAGTGCAAATTGTGTTTCTTCACTTGGTGTGCCTAAAGCAACAGGCTCCGCATTTACTCCTAATTGATTTTGCAAATATGAAAATGCAATCGCTGCTCCAATTGCATCTGTATCAGGATTTTGATGACCAAAAACTAAAACTTTTGACATTTGACTCGCTCCTTTTTCTTTTCTCCTATTCAATAATAGCAAAAAAACGGAAAGAAGCAATACTTATCTTCCTTCCGTTAACGTCTATCTAGTTAAATATTTTGTGTAATCTTCTATATGAAGAAGACGTTTCGCATTTTCAACTCGCTCTTTTGTCGGTGGTTCGATCCCTTCAAGTGGATACGCCAGACCAAGGGTCTCCCATTTGTATCTACCCATTGTATGATAAGGAAGGATCTCCACTCGATCGACATTCTCAAGTGTTTTGATGAACGCATCTAGGCGAATCAAATATTCATCATAGTCACTACGTTCAGGGACTAAGACATGACGGATCCAGACTGGTTTTTTGATATCTGAAAGATACTGAGCCATTTCCAGAATATTTTCATTGCCCCAGTGAGTCAATTTCTTGTGTGCTTCATTATCAATATGTTTGATGTCAAATAACAGTAAGTCCGTATAGTTCATCAACTCTTCAAAACGAGAAAAGAAAGGCTCATCATACGAAAATGGTTTCCCACACGTATCGATCGTTGTATGGATGCCACGTTCTTGCGCTTTTTGGAATAATTCGATCAGGAAATCGATCTGCAATAAAGGTTCACCACCACTGATCGTGATCCCTCCTTGCTTACCCCAATAAGAACGATAGCGCTCTGCTTGATCTAAAATCGCCTCTGCGGTATATTCTTTTCCTCCACCGATATTCCAAGTGTCTGGATTATGGCAAAATTCACAACGCATCCGACAACCTTGCATGAAGACGACAAAGCGAACGCCTGGTCCATCTACAGACCCAAATGTTTCAATCGAATGGACATAGCCTATTGTTTGTTCTTCCATCTTAATCACTTCTTTTCTTTAATTTCTTTCGTCTCGAGCCACGGACAATGTTTTTCAATCACAACCTCTTTGTAAAAAAGGAAGACAAAAGCTCATGCGGAACTTTTGTCTTTCCTTTTACACTACGTTGGTTGTCTTACATTCTGTCGTGTGACGTTCTCATCAATACATCTAATTGTTGTTCTCTTGTCAAGTCACGGAATTTAACGGCATATCCAGAAACACGGATCGTTAAGTTTGGATATTTCATTGGGTTTTCCATTGCATCACGTAACAAGTCGTTACTGAATACGTTCACGTTCAAGTGGTATGCGCCTCTTGAGAAGTAACCATCTAATACGTTACGTAAGTTGTCGATTCTTGTTTCTTCGTCTTTCCCTAACCCAGAAGGATTGATCGTTTGTGTGTTAGAGATTCCATCTCTAGCATGTGCATAATTGAATTTCGCTGTTGAATTCAAGCTTGCAAGCAAACCATTTTGTTCTGCTTGGTAACTTGGGTTTGCACCAGGTGCCAACGGTTTACCAGCTTCACGTCCATCTGGTGTATTACCTGTATTTTTTCCGTAAACAACGTTTGACGTGATCGTCAATAATGAAGTTGTCGGAGTTGAATTACGGTAAGTTTTGTGACGTTTGATTTGGCCCATGAAGTATTCTAATACCCATTCAGCGATTTCATCTGCACGGTCATCGTCATTTCCATATTTAGGGAAGTCGCCAGTCACTTCAAAGTCAACTGTGATCCCTTGTTCATTACGGATTGGTTTTACTTGTGCATATTTGATTGCAGACAAGCTATCTGCTGCGTGAGAGATCCCTGCAATACCTGTCGCAAATGTACGTTTCAAGTCAGTATCCATTACAGCTAATTGTGCAGCTTCATAAGAATATTTGTCGTGCATATAGTGGATGATGTTTAGCGTATTTACATAAAGCTCAGCTAACCAATCCATGATATTCATGAAGTTGTGTTTCACTTCTTCAAAGTCTAATGTGTCGCTTGTGATTGGACGATATTCAGGACCTACTTGCGCTCCTGTCATCTCATCAACACCACCGTTGATCGCGTATAACAATGCTTTCGCTAAGTTTGCGCGTGCTCCGAAGAATTGCATATCTTTACCAACAACAGTTCCAGATACACAACATGCGATCGCACAGTCATCTGAACCCCATTGTTCGCGAAGTAAGTTATCATTTTCAAATTGGATCGAAGAACTTTCGATCGCAATTTTACTTGCATACGTTCTGAATCCTTCAGGTAAGTTTTCTGAATATAAAACAGTCAAGTTTGGTTCTGGTGAAGGTCCCATGTTTGTTAATGTATGCAACATACGGAAATCATTTTTCGTTACTAATGAACGTCCGTCTAAGCCCATACCAGCAATTGATAATGTCGCCCAGATCGGGAAACCAGAGAACAATTGATTGTATTCAGGCGTACGTGCAAATTTCACCATACGTAATTTCATCACAAGATGGTCGATCAATTCTTGTGCTTCTCTTTCAGTGATCACGCCGTTATCTAAGTCGCGTTGGATATAGATATCTAAGAAAGCAGAGATACGTCCGATAGACATTGCTGCTCCGTTTTGAGATTTGATTGCTGCTAGGTAACCAAAGTATAACCATTGAACAGCTTCTTTCGCATTTGCAGCTGGTTTTGAAATATCATAGCCATATTTTGCAGCCATTTCTTTCATTTGAGCCAATGCACGATATTGTTCTGAGATTTCTTCACGAAGACGGATCACTTCTTCGCTCATTGTATGGTAGCCAGTATTGTCATGGTCTTTTTTCTTTTGAGCCATTAAATAATCGATTCCGTACAATGCGATACGACGATAGTCACCGATGATTCGGCCACGTCCGTATGCGTCAGGGAGTCCAGTGATGATCTTGTTTTTACGTGCAGCACGCATTTCTGCTGTATAAGCATCGAACACACCTTGGTTATGTGTTTTTCTCCAGTCTGTGAAAATATGTGTCAACTCTTCTTTTGGCTCATAGCCATTACTTGTCAACGCATGGTTTGCCATGTTGATACCACCAAATGGCATGAAGGCTTGTTTTAATGGTGTTTCTGTTTGTAGACCTACGACTTGTTCTAAGTCTTTGTCTAAGTAGCCAGCTTCGTGAGAAGTGATCGTTGACACGACATCTGTATCCATATCGTAAACACCGTTGCGTTCAAATTGGATATCATTCAATTTTTGTAATTTTTCCCACAAGTTGTCAGTTGCTTCAGTTGGTTTTTCTAAAAAGCTATCATCACCGCGGTATTCTGTATAGTTGTTTTGGATAAAATCGCGTGTATCCACGCCTTCTTTCCACTTCGTTCCTTTAAATCCATTCCATTGTTCCATCGTATGGACCTCCCGTTTCTGTTTTATGTAACAGTTTTTACGTGATAAGTATAACACATGTTGCTCCCAATGCAAGGGTTTTCTTGTTTTTTTAGTAACAAATAAAGTGTATATAAAATAATATTAGTTATTAAAGTTGTTAAATCAACATTTACAGCTTGTGAATCTATTCATATTTTGTTTGTGCAAGTATTAATTTTCTTTTAATATAAAAAGAATAGCCCGAAACTGTAATAATACAGTTTTGGGCTATTCCATAAAAAACTATAACAGTTAATCCTCAATCTCGATCATTGGTGAATCGATGACCATCTGCACTTCTCCACCTTTTTTCTCGTCGATGACAAAAGAGCCATTAGATGTACGGTCTCCGATCGGATAGTCCGTCGGATCGATCGTAGTTTCTTGTCCTTTTTGATTGATCATAGTGATCGTTTTCGCGTGTCCTTCAGACATATAAACGACTCGATGTGGTTGTTTCTTCAGTTCTCGTAAAACAGCTACGCCTCGTTTGGCACGAGAAGTCTGACTGATTTCTTGTGCAAGCATGCGTTTCACAGCACCTCGCTGACTAATGATGACGATTGGCGTATCGCCTTCTGCCAAGACGAGTAAGCCATTGACGACATAATCTTCTTCTTTCAAGTTGATCGATTTGACACCTGCGGCTTTTGTGCCAACAACAGGTACTTCCGTCAATGGGTAACGTAGGCCCATGCCTTGATGTGTAACTAAGAAAACATCCCGATCTGTCTGTTCTTTTTCAAGATAGACAGCTACTAATTCATCTTCCCCAGCTTTTAACTTCATCCCACTCAACGGACGGCTCTTATACGTACGCCATGGTTCAAAATCGGTCATCCGTGTCTGTTTGATCAAGCCATTTTTACTGATGAATACAAATGTTTTTTCAGAATCGATCTTCTGATATGGGAAGACCGCTAAAATCGATTCATCGACCGCAAGATTCAAAATCGTTTGAGAGATATGCTCCCCAGCATCTTTCCATTTCAAATCTGGCAGTTCATGGACGGGACGATAGATCACATTGGCTTTATTCGTGACTAACAAAACGTGATCCAAGGTGTTCAGTTCACCTGCATATAGCAGATAGTCTCCTTCACGCATTCCGATTTCTTCTGGTTTTGAGGCACTGTAAGAACGGAGACTCGTCCGTTTCACATACCCTTCACGCGTCACACTGACGATGACATCTTCTTGCGCAACCAGTACTTGTGTGTCGATCTTGATTTCTTCGATTTCCTCTTCGATCATCGTCAAACGAGAGGAAGCGTATTTCTTCTTGACTTCACGAAGTTCTTTTTTCATGACAGAAAACAGCTCTTTATCATTTGAAAGAATTTTATTCAATTCCGTGATCAGAGCGATCAATTCTTGCGATTCACGACGCAACTCCGTGATATCTGTATTGGTTAAACGGTAAAGTTGTAATGTAACGATGGCTTCCGCTTGTTCTTCTGTAAACTGGAACATTTGGACCAAATTAAGTTTTGC
This sequence comes from Enterococcus sp. DIV1298c, assembly GCF_017316315.1. Lineage (NCBI taxonomy): Bacteria > Bacillati > Bacillota > Bacilli > Lactobacillales > Enterococcaceae > Enterococcus > Enterococcus sp. DIV1298c. The sequence continues at coordinate 25,142 of NZ_JAFLWG010000042.1, forward strand.
GTCTTTTTTATCTTTACTTTCACGGATCGTTGCGATCACTTCATCTAAAATCGATAAAGCTTTCATCAGACCTTCGACGATATGTTGTCTTTTTTGAGCTTTTTCTAGGTCAAATTGACTACGCTTAGTGATCACTTGTTTACGATGCTCGATGTAACTACTTAAAATATCTTTCAAGCCGACTTGATGAGGCGTCATGTGATCGATTGCGACCATATTGAAGTTATAGTTGATCTGCAATTCGGTATTCTTGAATAAATAGTTCAAGATCCCTTGGGCATTTGCGTCTTTTTTCAATTCAACAACGATCTGTAGACCCGTACGATCACTTTCGTCACGAACTTCTGCGATCCCATCGATTTTTTTATTCAAGCGGATCTCATCCATTTTTTTGACAAGTGTTGCCTTGTTCACTTCATAAGGGATCTCAGTGATCACGATCTGTTGTTTGTTTCCTTTGATTGATTCGATCGAGGTCTTTGAGCGTAAGATGACTTTTCCACGACCGGTTTCATAAGCTTTCTTGATTTCATCTTTTCCTTGCAAAATACCTCCTGTTGGAAAATCAGGACCAGGAATGAATTCCATCAATTTGTCTAAGCTTGCTTGTGGATGGTCGATCATATAGACCGTCCCATCGATGACTTCAGCAAGGTTATGTGTTGGGATCTCAGTCGCATATCCCGCAGAAATCCCCGTTGAGCCATTGACTAACAGGTTGGGATATCTTGCTGGTAATACGGTCGGTTCTTTTTCAGTATCATCAAAGTTCCAAACAAGATCGACCGTATTCTTTTCGATATCAGCGAGCATCTCACCACTGAGCTGTGATAAACGTGCTTCTGTATAACGCATGGCCGCTGGTGGATCACCATCCATACTTCCGTTGTTGCCGTGCATCTCCACAAGTACTTCTCGCAGCTTCCAATCTTGACTCATACGGACCATTGCATCATAGATACTACTATCTCCATGAGGGTGGTAGTTACCCATGATATTCCCAACAGATTTCGCTGATTTACGGAATCCTTTGTCAAACGTATTGCCGTCCTTGTTCATCGCAAATAAAATACGGCGTTGAACAGGCTTCAAGCCATCTCGGATATCGGGCAACGCACGTTCTTGGATGATATATTTCGAGTAACGTCCGAAGCGGTCACCCATCACTTCTTCTAACGTTAACTCTTGGATTTCTTGACGTTCTTCCATTAGGTGACCTCCTATTCTACATCAACTGATTGTTCATTTTGGTTTTCTTCTATGCGTTCTTCATCTAGCAATTCATTAGAGACTGAAGAGGAAGTATCCGTTTCTTCTTTTTTGTCTAAAATGCTGCGTTCTTCTTCTAAGCTGAATTGCACATGGTTTTCGATCCATTTACGACGTGGTTCGACTTTATCGCCCATCAGCGTTGTTACTCGTCGCTCTGCTTGTGCGGCATCGTCGATCCTAACACGGATCAATGTCCGAGTCGCTGGGTCCATTGTTGTTTCCCATAATTGTTCGGCATTCATTTCACCAAGACCTTTATACCGTTGCAACATGTATCCTTTACCGATATTTTTGATCACTGCCGCTAATTCATCATCCGTCCAAGCATATTCAATCACTTGTTTTTTCCCTTGGCCTTTTGACACTTTATACAAAGGAGGTAATGCAATGTAAACTTTGCCTGCTTCGATCAAAGGTTTCATATAGCGATAGAAAAATGTCAGCAATAAGACTTGGATATGGGCACCATCGGTATCCGCATCGGTCATGATGATGATTTTGTCATAGTTGCAATCTTCAATCGAAAATTCAGGGCCAACGCCCGCACCGATCGTATAGATCATCGTATTGATTTCTTCATTTTTCAAAATGTCTTGCATCTTAGCTTTTTCGGTATTGATGACTTTTCCTCGAAGTGGTAAGATCGCTTGGAATTTCCGATCTCTTCCTTGTTTGGCTGAACCACCAGCTGAATCTCCTTCGACAAGATACAATTCATTTTTCTTGGGATTTCTCGATTGTGCTGGTGTCAATTTTCCAGAAAGCAAAGATTCGCCTTTTTTCCGTTTTTTGCCGTTACGGCTTTCTTCTCTCGCCTTACGAGCCGCTTCACGTGCTTCTCTGGCTTTGATTGCCTTGCGGACCAACATCTGACTCATCTCGCTGTTTTCCTGCAAATAGAAGCCCATTTGCTCGCTCATGACATTATCAACGACGGAGCGAGCGATCGGTGTCCCCAATTTTTCTTTTGTTTGCCCTTCAAACTGAAGCAAATGTTCAGGTACACGGATCGACAAGACTGTTGCAAGACCTTCTCGGAAGTCACTACCTTCTAAGTTCTTATCTCTTTCTTTCAACAAGCCGACTTTTCGCGCATATTCATTGTATGCTTTGGTCATCGCTGTTTTCATACCGACTTCATGCGTACCGCCATCTTTCGTTCGAACGTTGTTGACAAACGATAGCACATTTTCAGAATAACCGTCGTTATATTGATAAGCCACTTCGACTTCGATGCCTTCTTTTTCGCCAGAGAAATAGACCACTGGAGTCAACGTATCTTTTTCTTCATTTAGATACGCAACAAATTCTTTGATTCCTTCTTCGTAATGAAAGACTTCTTGAACCTTTTCGTCGCCTCTTAGATCGGTTAATGTGATTTTTACACCTTTCAACAGAAACGCTGATTCTCTTAAACGTTCAGACAAGGTATCATAAGAGAATTTAGTGGTTGAGAAAATACTATCATCTGGTAAGAAATGAACAGACGTGCCATTAGCTTTTTTCGTTTTACCGATTTTTTTCAATGTTCCGTCTGGTTTTCCACCTTGCTTGAATGTTTGTTGGTATTCGATGCCATCACGAACGATCGTCACCGTTAACCATTTAGACAACGCATTGACGACACTGGCACCGACACCATGCAGCCCACCAGAAGTTTTATATCCTCCTTGGCCAAACTTACCGCCAGCATGCAATACAGTGAAGATGACTTCAACCGTTGGAATCCCTGAAGCGTGCATTCCAACTGGCATTCCACGACCACTATCTGTAACAGTCACACTGTTGTCTTCGTGGATCGTTACAGCGATTTCATTCCCGTAGCCTGATAAAGCTTCATCTACGGCATTATCAACGATTTCATAGACTAAATGATGCAAGCCTCGGCTATCAGTCGACCCGATATACATCCCTGGTCGTTTTCTTACTGCTTCTAATCCTTCAAGAACTTGGATCGAGGCATCATTGTATTCATTTTTAATTTTCTTTGCCAAGGCAAACGCTCCTTCAATAATACTTGCGGGATAACCGCACCACGCTTATCATACTAGAAAAGTCCTCAAAAAAAAAGAGGGAAGGTCAGAATTACAAGAAACAACCAACTCTCCCGCTTTTTCATCCTTTTCTATCAACTAGACCGATGGCAACGATCCTTTACTCTTTTTTAAAAATCAACAATCGGTCAACATGCGTTCTTCTCATACTTAGTTAACAGGTTTCCGAGAAGTTACTTTATTGCGTATCTGAACGTGCTCTTCTGATACTTCTCGTGTTTTATTGTTCCATCTTCGCTAGCTCGATCTTGATGCAGCGATCCATGACGATGTCATTTCTTCCAGCAGCTTGGAGCATTTCAGCAGCTTCTTCATTTGCAATACCTAGTTGCGCCCAGAAGACCTTCGCATTTGTTTTCAAGAAATCGGCTGCCACTTCCGGTAAAAACTCACTACGACGGAAAATATCCACGATATCGATCGGTTCATTGATATCCGTCAGTTGTGCAACAACAGGTTCACCAAGCACTTCTTCACCTGCTAAAACAGGATTGACCGGAATGATACGATAGCCGTGTTCTTGTAATAATTGCGCAATTTGGTAACTTGTCCGTTCAGGCTTATTACTTAAACCAACGACTGCGATCGTTTTTGCTTCTTGGAGATAACGGAAGATGGTTGCTTGTTCTGGATTTTTAAATGACATATGGATGACTCCTTTCGATCGTTCAATTTTTTCGATTGTTTGAAGCATTCTTTCATGCTAAAATATACATTAGTTTCAACTTGAAAGAGGTTAAAAAATGAAAATAATCTTATTGTTTATTGTAGCATATCTTTTGGGTTCCATTCCATCCGGAGTATGGGTTGGTAAAATCTTTTTTAAAAAAGACATCCGCGAACATGGTAGTGGGAATATGGGCACGACGAATACTTTCCGTGTTTTAGGAAAAACTGCTGGAACAGTTGTATTGTTCATGGACATTTTAAAAGGAACTTTAGCCACTGCTTTACCAGTCATTTTCCATGTTACTTCCGTCAATCCACTATGGTTTGGGGTATGCGCGATCTTAGGACATACATTTCCGATCTTCGCAAAGTTCAAAGGTGGCAAAGCGGTAGCGACAAGTGCCGGTATGTTGTTAGGCTTCAATCCACTCTTCTTTATTTACTCGTCTGCGATCTTTGTGATCAGTTTATATTGTACAAGTATGGTGAGCTTAACGAGTATGATCAGCGCGGTCTTGATCACTTTATCCACGATCTTTTTGCCGTACGTTGCGCCAGCGATCTTGCCAGAACCAAATTTACTTTTGACACTCATTGCTTGTGGTGTCTCCGCTTTTATTTTTTACCGTCATAAAGACAACATCAAACGAATCAAGAATAAAACAGAAAGCCGGATCCCATTCGGTTTGAATAGCAGTAAAAAGAAATGATCGCTTTCGATCAATGAAAAACAATGCCTTCTAACACAATTGAGCGCCAACTAGCGACTCATTTGTTCAGAAGGCATTTTTTATTGTCGAACTAACTGAAAGCGAAGGTTTGCTAGAGCTTAGATTATTTCACAGTGATCGAATATTTCGTCTTGAATAATTCGTGCGCGCCCAATTGATTGATTCCCGCTTTTTCGATCAACTGACCAGTACTGTTGACGGTGTCAGCAATCCCAAACCAAGGCTCGATACAGACAAATGGCGCTTCTTTTGGATACGGCGACCAAATGCCGACATAAGGCATATCTTTGTAGCTCAGTGTGACACTGTGACTTGATTTTTCACTACGGATACTATACGCATTCAAGCCTCTTGTTTCAAATACTAACGCATCTTGATCGAACAGATCACGCATCAACGCAAGGTTGGTATTCGTTTGTCCGATCGTTTTTTGTTCCATATCGATGAATGGTCCAGATAACGGTAAACGTAAACGTGATTTTCTAGGAGAAAAAGCCAAATAGAAATCTTCAAACGTCAACCCTTCTTCTAATGGCACATTGAATGCCGGATGACCGCCAATGGAGAAATACATCTCTTCTTCCCCAATATTTTCAACTTGGTAATGAACAGTGATCCCATCTCCGCCTAGTTCATAAACTAATACTAGTTCAAAATCAAACGGATAGTTTTCTTTTGTTTCAGGGGTACTTTTCAGTACGAACTTCGCACGTTCTTTGTCGTGTTCAGCAACTTCAAAATCCATGTCACGAGCAAAACCGTGTTGTCCCATCGAATACGTTTTTCCTTGATACGTATACTGATCGTTTTTCAAACGTCCAACGATAGGAAAAAGAACGGGGGCATGTCTTCCCCAGTACTTAGGATCGCCTTGCCATATATATTCTAGATCATGTTCTTTCGATTTCAAACTGATCAATTCTGCTCCATGTTCCGAAATCTCAGCAATCAGCTGATCATTTTGAATTATAACAGTCATCGTCATCCTCCATCTTTTCTCAGACATTTACTGCGTCAAGTAGTAAATGTCTGAGAAAGTTTCCATTTAATAACTATGCTTCGTTAGCTCGTCTTTAAACCGAGCATTCAATACTTTTAAATACGTCCCTTTCATGCCTAGTGAACGAGATTCAATGATACCAGCTGATTCAAGTTTACGTAAGGCATTCACGATCACCGAGCGAGTGATGCCGATCTTATCTGCAATATTTGAGGCAGTCAAACGTCCTTCGTTGCCTTCTAAAGCATCAAAAATGGCTTGTACTGCTTTCAATTCGCTGTATGATAACGTATTGATCGCCATTTGGACAGCAGTCGTACTACGGACATCTGCTTCGATATCTCGTGATTTTTGATAAAGGATCTGCATCCCTACTACCGTTGCGCCATATTCTGCTAACACAAGGTCTTCATCGGTAAATGCTTGCTCCATTCTTGCTAAAATAATGGTTCCCAATCGTTCACCGGCACCAAAGATCGGCACAACTGTCGTTAAGCCAAAAGGATATTTTTCACGGCTTTCAAAAGGAAATGCCGTCATATCACTTGTAATTGGGATATTTGCTTCTGTTTTTGTGATCAAATCGACCGTTTCCGTGTACGCATCAGGAAATTGTTTTTGTACAAACATTGTCTTCACACGATCATTATTCACATCGTGTCGTTCATTGTAACCAAGTAGAACCCCTTCACTGCCAATGATATACGTATTGCTATCTAAAACAGCACCTAAAGTGACCGCCATTTTATCGTAAGGTAAATCCGCCTGCATATCAAACGTATTTTTTTGTTGCAATAATTTGTTTATCTTTCGAGTGTTCGTCAACAAATCCGTCATTTTTTTCCTCCGATTTTATAATATATAGCGACTCAAGTCTTCATTCGCCGCAATTGATCCTAATTTATCATCGACATAGGCTTCTGTAATGGTGATTTCTCCCATTTGCATTTCTGGTGCTTCAAACAACAAGTCTTCCAACAATTTCTCTAAAATCGTGTGCAAACGACGTGCGCCGATATTGTCTGTATCACGGTTCACATCATAAGCGATCTGAGCAATGCGTTCGATGGCTTCTTTCGTGAACGTAACAGTTACATTTTCGGTACCGATCAACGCAATATATTGTTTGACTAATGCATTGTTTGGTTCAGTCAAGATCTTGACAAAATCCTCAGCTGTTAAATCATCTAACTCAACACGGATCGGGAATCGACCTTGTAATTCAGGAATCAAGTCACTTGGTTTTGACAAGTGGAACGCTCCTGAAGCGATAAACAGAATATGGTCTGTTTGTAATGCGCCGTATTTCGTATTGACTTGTGATCCTTCTACGATCGGCAAGATATCTCTTTGCACACCTTCTCTTGATACTTCCCCAGATTGTTGGGATTTAGAGGTGATCTTATCGATTTCATCAATGAAGATGATTCCGCTTGATTCAGCCAATTTGATTGCTTCGCTGTGGATATCCGCATCATTGACTAATTTGGCAGACTCTTCTTTGATCAATAACTCCAATGCTTCTTTGACTGTCACTGTACGTTCGATTTTTTTCTTAGGTGTCAAAGCACCTAGTGTTTCGTTCAAATCGATCCCCATTTGTTCCAGTCCATTGTTCATCATTGGTGCAGGTTTCTTTTGATCTTGTACTTCGATCGTCACTTCTCGGTTGTCAAGCAAGCCTTTTTGCAATTGCTCTAACACTGTGCGACGATTCACTCGAATCTCTTCGGTCACTTCTTCTTGCGTTTCTGCCGGTTGTTGCGAAGCGTTGAACATATTCATCATTTGTTCAAATTGGTTGTTTGATTGTTTTTGCTCTTTTTTGATGCCAGGTACAAGAATTTTCACTAATTGTTTTTCCGCATTTTTCTTCGCTTGCGGGCGAACGCGGCTATATTGACTTTTTTCAACGATTTGGATCGCATTTTCGACAAGGTCACGAACCATTGACTCAACGTCACGTCCTACATATCCAACTTCCGTAAACTTCGTTGCTTCAACTTTGACAAAAGGCGCATTGACGATCTTCGCCAAACGACGCGCGATCTCTGTTTTACCAACCCCAGTTGGTCCGATCATCAACATGTTTTTTGGTGTGATGTCTTGTTGCATTTTTTCGTCTAATTGCAGACGGCGATAACGATTTCTAAGGGCAACTGCCACTGATTTTTTTGCTGCTTGTTGGCCAATGATATATTGATCTAACTCACTGACGATTTGTTTTGGTGTTTGTTTTAATTCATACATATCCTTCACCTCTATAATTCTTCCACAATAATGTTGTGATTTGTAAAGACACAGATATCTGCGGCAATATTCAGCGCATTTTCAGCAATTTCTTTTGCGCTCATGTCATTTTGAGCATAGTTCTTCATTGCTCGTGCGGCAGCTAAAGCAAAGTTTCCACCAGAACCGATGGCTAAGATGCCATCATCCGGTGTGATGACTTCACCTGTACCTGAAACAAGCAACATTTCTTTATCGTTCATCACGATCAGCATCGCTTCTAATTTTTGCATCGATTGTTGTGTGCGCCATTCTTGGGCTAATTCAACGGCTGCTCTTTGCAGATTTCCGTTATATTCATTGAGTTTACCTTCAAATTTTTCTTCTAAAGTAAATGCGTCGGCAACACTTCCAGCAAAGCCGACAACTACTTCTCCATTGTAGATACGGCGTACTTTTCTAGCACTGCCTTTCATGACGACTGATTCGCCCATTGTGACTTGGCCATCGCCAGCCATCGCGAATTTACCGTTTTTTTCAACTGCACAAATGGTTGTTGAATGAAACTGTGATTCTACCATAGTTGTTTCCTCCTAAAAATGTGGTCACGCTCGTGGATGGAACGAGCGATAATTTTTTTGTAAACTTTCTTTTGTGACATGCGCATAGATTTGGGTCGTTGATAAATTTGCGTGACCTAAAAGTTCTTGCACCGTACGCATATCCGCACCGTTGTTTAATAAGTGTGTCGCAAAAGTATGACGTAGCATGTGAGGATGGATATCGCTATCCAAACTACTTTTTTTGATGATTTGGTTTAATACATATTCAATACCAGTAGGTGTGATCGGTTCTCCATGATGATTTACAAAGACATGGTCATGTGACTTATGGTATTTCGTCATTAAGAAGCTGCGTCCCTTGGCAAAATACTCTTGCAAAGCATCTTGCGCAAATGAACCCAACGGCGCATAACGTTCTTTATTTCCTTTTCCATGGATCAACATCACCTCTGTCCCAAAGTCGATGGCAGACATCGTCAATTGGCTACATTCACTCAGACGGATACCTGATCCGTAGAGAACTTCAAGTAACGCTCGATCTCTAAGTGCTAGAGGACTATCCCCAGTGACACTTTCAAATAAACTTTGCATCTCATTCTCATAAAAAAAACGCGGTAGTTTGACATTTTTTTTCTTTAAGTGAACATACGAAAATGGGTTTTCTGCAATTTTTTCTTCACGCAGAAGGTATTGATAAAAGGAACGTAAACTTGCGATTTTTCGACTGACTGAATTTCGACTGTATGATTTATCTGACAGATAGCTCAAATACACTCTCACGTCCAAATAGCTTACTTTCAGCAGATCAGATTCGCCCGATTCCGCTAAGAATCGCTGAAAATCGTTGATATCTTCTTCATAGGCTGATTTTGTTTTTTCTGAATAACCACGCTCAATAATTAAATAACGCAAAAAATCTTCTTGCAAAGTTGATTTCATTCTTTTTACACCTACCTTTTGATCCCAAAATAAATTTAGCATAGCCCTAGAGAAAAAACAAACAAATTGTCAGAATTTAATCAATATTTCTAAGTTTGTTCACAATTTAGCCAATTTACTTGACAAATAAGGGCTGAGGAAACTAAAAACCGCATTAAAAAACCTTAGTTATCTTAAAGAGTGACTCAATTCAAGAGGACTGCCGAGAAATAAGCCGAAGCACTCATAAATGGTGAACACCATTCAGAGAAACTTCGACTTATTACATAACATCCGTTTAACGAGAAGCAAATTCCTCATTCAATAATTCTTGCTTCACTTTTTCATTGGCTGCTAAGGCACGTTCGGCAATTGCTTCGTAACGAGACTTCTTATCACGGATACGTTCAGGCAATTCTGGGAACAATCCATAGTTTGCATTCATTGGTTGGAAATGTTTGCCTTCTGCATGGGTAATGTAGTACGCCATACTTCCCATCGCTGTTTCCTGCGGTAAAACGACAGGTTCCAGTCCTTTGGCTAGACGAGCAGCATTGATTCCTGCAAGTAAGCCACTTGCCGCACTTTCAACATAACCTTCTACACCGGTCATTTGTCCTGCGAAAAACAGATCCTCACGCTTTGTTGATTGGTAGGTCGGTTTCAATAGCTCTGGTGAGTTCATGAAACTATTTCGGTGCATTACACCGTAGCGTACGAACTCTGCATTCTCTAAACCTGGGATCATACGGAATACACGCTTTTGTTCGCCCCATTTCAAATGGGTTTGGAAACCTACGATATTGTAAAGAGAAGCGGCCGCATTGTCTTGTCTTAGCTGGATGACTGCGTAAGGTCTTTTGCCTGTTTTTGGATCTTCCAAGCCAACTGGTTTCATTGGACCAAACAACATTGTCTTAAAGCCGCGTTGCGCCATTACTTCGATTGGCATACAGCCTTCAAAATATTTTTCTTTTTCGAAGGATTTCAATTCTGCGACTTCAGCATTCACTAACGCGTCATGGAAAGCTTTGAATTCTTCTTCTGTCATTGGACAGTTCAAGTAAGCAGCTTTCCCTTTGTCATAACGTGATTTTAAATATACTTTGTCCATGTCGATCGTTGCTTTATCGACGATCGGTGCAGCAGCATCATAGAAATAAAAACCGTCTGAGCCATTAAATGCTTTGATGCTTTCTGCTAAAGGATGAGAAGTCAAAGGTCCTGTAGCAACTACTGTGATCCCCTCTGGAATCTCAGTGATCTCTTCATTCACTACTGTGACTAAAGGATGCTCTTTGACCTTACGAGTGATCGTTTCAGAAAATGAATCACGGTCAACCGCTAACGCACCACCCGCAGGAACTGCTGTTTCATCGGCTGAATGGATGATCACTGAATCTAAGCGACGCATTTCTTCTTTTAATAAGCCAACTGCGTTCGCCAGACTATTCCCTCTCAAAGAATTTGAACAGACCAATTCAGCAAAATTATCTGTATGATGGGCTTCTGTCTTTTTCACTGGTCTCATTTCATATAACTTCACAGGTACACCTGCTTGAGCGATTTGCCATGCTGCTTCGCTTCCTGCTAGGCCTGCACCTACAACATTCACGTTTTCCAACTAAAAACCTCTTCTCATTTCTTTATTTTTGCACATCTTCTTCGTAATCACCATTCGTACAAACGACTTGTTTACCGCCTTTGACTTTTTTCTCGACTAGATAATGATCACATTTCGGACAATTTCTGCCGATTGGTTTTTCCCATGACGTGAATTCACATTCAGGGAAGCGAGAACAGCCATAGAAAAGACGATTTTTCTTGGATTTACGTTCGATGACTTGTCCTTCATGACAAACTGGACAAGTGACTCCGATCTCTTTAACGATCGGTTTGGTATTACGGCAATCCGGAAAATTACTACATGCATAGAATTTACCATACTTCCCTAATTTTATCACCATAGGATGCCCACACAAATCACAATCAAAGCCAGCTGGTTCATCTTTGATCTGGATTTTCTCGATTTTTTCTTCGGCATTCGATAATTCTTTTTCAAATGGTTTATAAAAACGATCGACGACTTCGATCCACTCTTCTTTTCCTTCTTCGACTTTATCCAAGTCATCTTCCATTTCAGCTGTGAAATGGATATCCACGATTTGCGGGAAGAATTCGCAGATCAACGAATTGACGATTTCTCCTAATTCAGTCGGTTCAAAACGTTTTTGTGTCAATTTCACATAGTAACGTCGTTGAATCGTATCTAATGTTGGCGCATAAGTCGATGGACGACCTACCCCATTTTCTTCCAACGCACGGATCAATGTCGCTTCGCTATAGCGAGCAGGCGGTTGAGTGAAATGTTGTTTCGGTTCGATATCGACCGATTGCACTGTATCGCCTTCTGCTAACTCTGGTAAAATATTTTCTTTGTCTTCTTTCCCATCGTCGCGACCTTCAACGTAGACTTGCATAAATCCTTTGAACTTGATTTTTGAGCCGTTCGCAATGAATCTGACATCATTTTGTTCCAACGTCACTTTCATCGTATCTAAGACAGCTGGTGTCATTTGACTGGCAACAAAACGTGACCAGATCAACGTATACAATTTTAATTGGTCTTTATCCAAGTATTGTTTCAAGTCATCAGGTGTACGCAATGCACTTGTCGGACGGACCGCTTCATGGGCATCTTGTGCGCCTTTAGAATTTGCTGCTTTACGTTCTGAATGACTCGAGAATTCTTTCCCATAAGTTTCTTCGATAAATGTTGCGGCTTCCGCTTTTGCAGTGTCAGCGATCCGTGTGGAATCGGTACGCATATAAGTGATCAACCCGATCGTTCCTTGCTTCCCGAGTGAGATTCCTTCATACAACTGTTGCGCGACCATCATCGTTTTACGTGTTCTGAAATTCAGTTTACGTGCCGCTTCTTGTTGCAGGCTACTTGTCGTAAAAGGATTCGCTGGGTTTCGCTTGCGTTCTTTCTTTTCAACTTTTGTCACAGCAAACTCTTTGCCAGTGATACGATCAGTCACTTCTTTTACAGTTTCAGCATCAGAAAGTTTTTTCTTTTTCCCGTCAACTCCCCAAAAGTTCGCTTTGAATTTCTTGCGTTCTTTCTTAAAGTTTCCGTCAATACTCCAATACTCTTCCGGTGTGAAATCACGGATTTCTTTTTCGCGTTCAATGATGATCTTCAATGCGATCGATTGGACCCGACCAGCACTCAATCCTTTCTTCACTTTACGCCATAAGATCGGACTAATCGAATAACCAACGATACGGTCAAGCGTTCGACGTGCTTGTTGCGCATCAACAAGATCCACATCGATCGAACGTGGCTCTTTAAATGCCGCCTTGACTGCATCCTTGGTGATTTCATTGAAGACAACCCGATTCTTATCGTTTAGATCCAAGCCTAATAAATAGGCCAAATGCCAAGCAATTGCTTCCCCTTCTCTATCCGGGTCACTTGCGAGGTAAACTTTTTGTGCTTTTTTTGCCGCTGCTTTGAGACTCTTTATCACATCGCCTTTACCTCGAATCGAGATATAATGCGGTTCATAATTATTTTCAAAATCGATCCCCATCTTACTCTTAGGTAAGTCACGAATATGTCCTACACTAGCCATTACTTTATAATTACGGCCAAGATATTTTTCAATCGTCTTGGCTTTTGCAGGTGATTCTACGATCACTAAATATTTATATGCCATTCCTGAATGGACTCCTTTCCATTTTCGGGTTCCTACTATATATATGCCACAAGGACTTTTTACAAATCGTAGCTTATCATATCCATTCAGAAAACGTTTGTCAAGGAAAGCAATAATAAATCAATCGTTATGATTCCAATTCATTCAGGATATCTTGGCCCGAAAATGTACATATTGCTCCATCTTGGATCAATTGGTGACAGCCAGTCGATTGTCCTGTCAAAATATTCCCAGGGATAGAAAAAATTGGTCGTCCGATCTCTAACCCTTGCTCTGCGGTAATCAGCGATCCGCTTTTTGCTCTTGCCTCAATCACGCAAATCCCTTGTGACAAAGCAGCAATCAGTCGGTTTCTCATTGGGAAATGAAATTTTTGAGGACGCGCATCTGGTAGAAACTCACTCAATAAAAGATGATTACGCGCAATCTCTCGTTGCAGTTGTTGGTTTTCTTTCGGATAACTCTGGTTGATGCCAGTACCGATCACTGCGATCGTCCTACCTGATCGACGCATCGTTACTTGATGCGCATAAGTATCCACGCCTTTTGCACAACCGCTAACGATCACATAGTGTTGATCGATCACAGGGGCAAGAACTTCTTCAACTATTTTTTTCGCGTACCCAGAAGTTTCTCTACCCCCAACAACAGCAATCATTTTTCGTTGCAACAACGAAAGGTCTCCTTGGTAAAACAAGATGATCGGAGGATTTGCCAAGTGAAGCAGTTGGGGAGGGTAAATCGGATCAAGAAAAGTTATGTACGGGTTCCCTCTTATTACTTGCCGCCACGTATCGTTGATCTGCTGCCAATTTTCATAAAATTGCTCTTTTGAACGATGGAAACGAATGACTGTCAGTATTTCATCGATCGAAAGCCACGCTTTCTTCTCCACCAATAGATGCTGGATCACAAGCCATTTTTGTGGTCCGCTCAGACCTTTGACCAGTGCTAATTTTGTAATAAATTCATTGTGAAAAATCATAAAGCGCCACCTTTTCTAATCTTTTTAATAAGATACGTGAAAAGCGGCGCATTGTTTATGATAAATATTGTTTGACTGGTGCAAAGCTTTTACGATGGATCGGTGTAATACCGTGTTGCGCTAATCCTAAGAGATGCTCTTTGGTACCGTAACCTGCATTTTTCGCAAAACCGTAGCCAGGGTATTGTTCCTCATATTCCTTCATCAATCGATCACGATAGACTTTCGCAATAATACTTGCAGCTGCGATCGAGATCGAGCGAGCATCCCCTTTGATCAGTTTATTTTGTGCAATCGGTAAATCTAACGTCATTGCATCGATCAATAAATACGTAGGTTGAGGGGTCAATTGTTTCACCGCTTCACACATCGCTAATTTACTTGCTTCGTAAATATTGACACGATCGATCGTCTGTTCATCGATCACACCGATACCGATCGAGAGAGCTTTTTCTTGGATCTGTTCGTACAATTCTTCCCGCTTTTTCTCCGAAAGTTGCTTTGAATCATTCAAACCATAGATCGAAACATCGTTAGGTAAAATAACTGCTGCGGAGACAACAGGACCAGCTAACGGACCTCTGCCGACTTCATCGATGCCAGCAATCAGTTGATGCCCTTGTGCGTACCCTTCTTTTTCATAGAAAGACATCGTTTCATATTTTTCTCGGATCAGTGCTTCTTTTGCCAAGCGCTTTTCAAAAGAGAGCAACGCTTGCTGCACACCTTTTCGCTCATCCAATCTTAGTTGAGTGACCACTGGATCATCTAAGGTTGTGATTTGTTTCAGTCTTTCTTTGATGCTTTGGATGGATTCACTCATGCGTAGTCTCTTCCATTTCCTCACAGCGATCCAAAGTATAGCGGCCTAGTTTTCCTTGGCGAATATCAAAGACCACTAGCTCGCTCCCACGGTCATAATCATCTCGATACCCTCTACGTTGCGTGATCGTCATCAAAAGTTCAGGTGCGATTTGTTGCTCTTCTTCTGGTGACAATCCATAACGTTCACTGATTTT
Source organism: Enterococcus sp. DIV1298c (assembly GCF_017316315.1). NCBI lineage: Bacteria > Bacillati > Bacillota > Bacilli > Lactobacillales > Enterococcaceae > Enterococcus > Enterococcus sp. DIV1298c. Next base: position 40,307 of record NZ_JAFLWG010000042.1, read on the forward strand.
ATTTGGGTAGTAACGGGCAAAGAAATCCAAACCGTAAATCGCTAGATCATCAAGGTGGACCAATTGATCTTTGATCGCGCCAGTCAATGCTAATTTCTTCCCGATTTCCTCATCTTCAAACTTAGGCCATAAAATCCCCGGTGTATCTAAGAGTTCTAATTCACTACCTAAACGAAGCCATTGTTGCCCTTTCGTCACACCAGGTTTATTTCCTGTCTGCGCGATTTTTTTACCAACTAATCGATTCATCAAGGTCGATTTCCCTACATTGGGGATACCTAAGACCATCGCGCGGATCGCTCGAGGTTTGATCCCACGAGCTGCATCTCTTTCCCGCTTTTCTTTCAGTGCTTCTTTTGCAGCAGGAATCAACGCCTTGATTCCTTTACTTTCCTGTGCAGTGATTGCTAAGGCTTGATGTCCTTGTTTTCTAAAATATTGTTGCCATAATTTTGTTTGTTGTGGATCGGCTAAATCTGCTTTGTTCAACAGAACAAGTCTTGGTTTTTGTTGAATGATCTGGTCTAGCATTGGATTACGTGAAGATAAAGGCAAGCGTGCATCGACTAGTTCAAAAACGATATCGACATACTTCATTTTTTCTGAAACTTCACGTCTGGCTTTCGCCATATGCCCTGGGAACCATTGGATAGTCATTTCTTTAAGGCCACTCCTTTCATATCAAGGTTTTAAGAGCGTTTTTCCCATAAATCCAAGTAACGTGTAACTGGGAGAACGATGGATAACTTATCTTTTCCATAAAATAAAAAGATTATCCCTGAACAATCTCTTATAACCAAGTATCTTTCGCATTTTACCATAAATCAGTTAAATAGTGAATATCTGCCATCTTTCCCTTCATGCAGCAAGCTTCCCCCTGATCGTTTGACCATTCCCACGATTCATCCTCAAGTAATCCGTAGAATCAGCTATACTACGTTCTAAGCGCAGCTATGTTTTAAGGACTAGAACTTTTAAAAAAGAAAAAACACGTAGTTTCTTGTCTACGTGTTTCCAGCAATGTCATATATCTTTTTTTAAACGTCTTTCCATCCAAATATATAAGAGTTAGTTGGTGTTATCCACTCCATAGCCTCGATAAAGTCAAAAGGAGAAGGACACATTCCCTAGTTGAAACCCTAACGTTCAAATTTACTTTTTGCTGATCATTGGTTGCTCACAAAAGATAAGTTCCTTGATCTCTACCCCATCGGTTTCAAAAATCACGATTTCGTTTGATCCTTTTTTCAAAAATTCTTTTGGGCAATACAAAGAATGGATCGGGCCATTTTGCCAATACCGTCCTAGATTGATGCCATTGACGATCACTACACCTTTACCATAATCACTACAATCGATAAAAGTATCACTAAGGGTTTCCAACGCGAATTCAACCTGATAAAAAGAAGGTTGTGTGGCATTTTTATTTGCTGTGTAATCGATTTTTTGTAGTTGCTCTTCGGACAACGTCAACGCATATTGCAAATATCCTTGATGGAAATGGATGTCGTGCATGATTCCACCACGTATGCCCTTTGCTTGCGTAGGACTATTTAATTTGAAGCCATAGTTTACCCGACCTAAGTTTTCCACTAAAACGTCCAGTTCAATCCACTCTGTCTCCGGCATATCATTGATCATTATTTCTTCGCCGAGCGTTTCTTGATATTGGATTGCTTGTAGCCTGCCGTCAACGAAAATATGCAAACGATCACCGGCGTCAACGACTTTTAATTTGTTTTCATGATGATAGTTTTTGATACTGGCTGAATAAAGTATGTAGCCATAGCCAGTACCTGCTTCTTCCATCGTTAATGGATATATCGTCTCTTGTGGTGGCATGATCTGATCTTTGATTGCGAGTAACGATACACTGTTGGTCACTGGATAAGTTCCTAATGTACCGAAAACCTTCTTGCGAGGCTCAGCTTGCCATACTTCAGGACAGACTTCTTTAATCGCTCTTTGCACATGGAAATATTTCTCAGTTGGCTCACCAGCTTCGGTCAATAAAGCATCATAGTCATAACTTGTTATTTGCGGCAAATCAAGAACCCCACGAGCGGAACAACCATTGTAAAAACCAAAGTTAGTTCCTCCATGAAACATATAAAGATTCAAAGAACCTAACGTCAACATCTCTTTGACTTCATTCGCTAGCTCTTGCCCGTCACGCTTGATGATCGGTTCGCCCCAACGATTGAACCAGCCATCCCAGTATTCCATGCACATTATTGGCCAATTTTTCTCATGCTTTGCCATAAATGCTTTCATCACTGCAACATTTTCTTTGGAATGACTTCCAAAATTTCCAGTCACGAATACATCCTCTTCAATCAATGTACCCGCATCCAATGCTTCTTCCCATGCCCCGTCTGAGGTAAATAACGGAACATCGATCCCAAACTCTTCCATCAATTGCTTAGTTTGGCGCAAGTATTCTTTTTCCATCCCATAAGAACCGTACTCATTTTCGACTTGCATCATGATGACTGGTCCACCATGAGTCACCTGTAGAGGTACTAATTTGGGCAAAAGTACACTGAAATAGGTGCGTACTTTTGCCATGAAATGTGGATCAGTCGAGCGTAATCGTCCTTTTTCTTTCAAGAGCCATGCTGGTAACCCACCGAATTCCCATTCGGCACAAATGTAGACGGATGGTCTTAGGATGACCATCAAGCCCAGTTCTTGTGCCAATGACACAAAAGCAACGATATCTTTCATCCCCTCAAAATCATAGACCCCTTCGATCGGTTCATGTAAATTCCAAGGAATATAAGTTTCTACCGTGTTCGCACCGAGAGCTTTCAAATTGTATAAACTGTCTTCCCACTGTGCCGGTGTCATTCGAAAATAGTGGATCGCTCCACTGATCAATTTTACTGGTTTTCCATCAAATAAAAACTCTTCTTGTATCTCAAACATTTGCATATTTACTTCTTTCTGGTCAAAATTTCCATTTTTTAATTTAAAAAGTTACTTTTGCACTTGGGTGATTTGTTTATTTATCAAGCAACTAAAATTATACAGCTTCCTTATCCGCCATTTTGACAAATGGTAAATAGATCAGAGTAGCTAAAGTTAAGTTTACAAGCGATAAGACAATGGCTCGCCAATCAAAACCGGTTGAAAAGAAGCCATATAAAACAGGGGGCATGACCCACGTGACATTCTGTGTCACTGGAGAAACCCAGCCTAGATCAGTTGCTAAATATGCCACACTAGACATTACAGCTGGACAAAGAATGAAAGGAATAAACAAAAGTGGATTCAATACTGTAGGTAGTCCATACATCACTGGTTCCCCAATATTGAACAGACATGGAGCAACGCCTAACTTAGCCACTTCTTTGTAATGACCATTTTTTGAGAACCAAAAAATAGCGATCAACAAACCTAACGTCGCATACCAAACATATGAACCATATGAAGCACTTGTCCAAACATATGGAATTGGTTCATTGTTTTGGAAAGCTTCTAAATTAGCTAGCAAAGCGACGCCAAACACGCCCTCCATGATCGGTGCCATCACATTTCCACCGTGAATACCAAAAAACCAGAAAAATTGCGTCAATACAGCGACTAACACTACAGCAAAGAAGCTTTGCGATAAACCTAGCAATGGCGTTTGTAAAACTCTATAGATCCAATCGATCAGTAACGAGCCAGTGATTTGGCTGAAGAAATAAGTGATAACACCAACTACATATAAAGAAACAAGAGCCGGAATGATCGATAAAAAAGGTTTGGCAATCGCAGGAGGAACTGTCTCTGGTAATTTTATCGTCCAATTTTTCCCCATTAATTTACAGAAAACAATCGAGGAAAGAAAACCTACGATTATCGCTGTAAAGTATCCATTTGAATTGATTTGCGCACCAGGCAGTAAACCTGTGATCGTCACATTCAAGTTATTTCCTGTTACTGTTATGCCATCGATCCCTTTAAATAGACTTGAAAGATCAGCATCCCCAGTATTCGTTAGACTATAAGTTGAAGTCATAGAATTTCCAATCGAAATAATAAAGGCCGATAAAGCAACTAAACCAGAAGATAATGTATCGATATTATATATTTTCGCAATATTTACACCTAAACAATAAATAAAGAGTAAAGCAACAACTGAGATACTTCCTTTAAACACTAAACTATTGATATCCACCCACCATTGGAACATCGCTGTGATATTTTCTAAATTGAATTGACTAGGAATGTCAACTAAAAATGCATTGATCAGTATAGCAATCGAACCTGTCATTACTACAGGCATCGTTCCTATAAAAGAATCTCTAAGCGCAACTAAAAATCGTTGGTTACCAATTTTAGTCGCAATGGGTAAAATTTTATTCTGAATCCCATCCATTATTTTACTACTCACTCTATTCACCACTTTCAAAAATATAAAAAAACATGTTGGAAGCGCTATCCACGAAAAGAGTATACATTCGAATTGAACTTTTGAACATGATATTTTATACTTAAAACATGGAATTTTCTTCATAAATGATAATTTAAAGGATGGAAGTAATGGAAGATTTTTGGTACCATAGTCAATCAATTGCAACCCCTATTTCGCTCTCTCAATGCGGATATGAATCTTACCAAGCAAACTCTACTGTTCGCAGGTATACTGTTCAGCAAAAATGGATATTTCATTATGTCTTATCTGGCAAAGGATTCTTAGAAGTAGATGGACAACATTATGAACTAAAAAAAAATAATGTTTTCTTCTTTTTCCAAGGACAAAAAGTGAGATATTATACAGATAAAGCACAGCCATGGACACTGATTTGGTTAGGTGTTCAAGGAGAAAAAATTTTCGATTTTCTAGACGAAACAACACTCGTAAATAAGCATACCGCAACCTTAACTGATGATATGACGAGCAATATAAAAAAAATCATGCTAGAGATCATACAAGATAACAGAGAACAGATCGATGAATCTGAGTCTTTAAAAGAGCTTCGAAATACAGCCGCTTTATATGATTTTTTGTACCGGATCAAAAAGACTTTTTTACTACCTTCTTTAAACACAAATAGACCTACTGAGGTTAATATTGTTGATTACATAAATAATCATTATATGGACAATATTTCCCCGCTAAACATCGCTGAACATTTTAATATAAGTTATAGCCAATTGTACAAATTATGTATGTCTAAATTTCATTCGAGCCCTAAAAAAATAATCACTAACCACAGAATGAGAGTCTCTGTCGATCTACTACTCGATTCTGATGCAACCATCAAAGAAATCGCGCACAGGATTGGCTACAAAGATGAGTTTTTGTTTTCAAAAACTTTTTCCAAAAACATGGGTTACTGTCCTTCCAAATTCAGAAAACTAGATAAAGAGCAATTGAAAAATATTCGATTTAAATGAACGTGATTTCTAAACGACTTCAACCAGGCGGCACCCACCAATATTCGTGGATGTCGCCTGGTTACTCGAGTATGCTTCTTCAAGCAAGTTCATCTTTTATTTTCTTTGTAACTCTTTTAAAATCTTTTCCTCATTTTCTAGCAACCAATGAATATCTTGTTCATATTTTTTTGTATGCCCATCTTGAATATTTGTTTGAAAATTTGCTTCGCCACTTTCGGCTGCATAAGTAATGAACGCAATCATATAAGCGAGGCGTTTGACCATCGTAGGAATCAAGTCTGGATAGGCAGATTCATGAAGGCCATAAGCTTCAATAAATTTTTTCAACCGAAGACAAGCTTCGTCCGTGATCAGGGTTTCTTGTGCCGACTCCAAAGGTACCCAACGATAGGCACCATAGCTCACATCCCAAATTCTTGAACCGGGAGCTATTGTGTCAAAATCAATGATACCAATGGCTAGACCATTTTCTGTTGTCACATTATATGGAGCAAAGTCATTATGGCACATCACCTCAGGCTCCCCGAATGACTGGAGCATCCATTTTTCTTCCCCGCTCAAAAAAGCAAGATAGGCTTGATTTTGATCGTGAAAATTTCTTAGCAATCGCCCTGCGGAACAAATAGCAGCATCCGTCAACAGTTGTGGTGGTAACGGATAGTCATAGACCTCACCAGCCAGATAAGAAACCACTTCATTTCCTTGTTCATCATAGCCATACGGTTCTGGGACATAATCTACACCTTTTTCTCTCAGATACCTTAAAAACTTTTGAACATCCTCTGACCAAACTTTTTTTGGACGAATCACATGCTCTTCTTGGATAACTACACCGTCACGTCCTTTTGGTTTCTTTTCGATCATCTGAATCCTCACTTTCAGCTCTTTTAATCAGTTTACCATATTGATTCCCCTATATATTTGAAAAACATGCGAATGGACGATGGTTTTTCAAATGATCTCTCATTTGTTATAATCATTTTAAGAAATCGTTTACATTAAAACGAAAGAAGCTGACTCTTCTATGCAACGACTGAGTTAATTTCTGAAGATCTCTCTACTTAATAAATAAAAAAAGGAGAAAGTATATGCTTAATTACGAAAACTTTGATAAAGAAACTCAACCTACAGAAGCTGAAATCAAGGAATTTACCGATCCCGAGCTTTTTTCGAAACTAAATGAGTACCTGACTGAAGGATATAAGATCAAACCCAAGTATGCTTACTCAAACTGTAGAATGGACAAAAATATTTGGCGAGGTTGGAATATCAAATACCGCAAACATGGTAAAATACTTTGCACCATTTACCCTCAAGCAGGATACCTTTTGGTTCTGATCCCTGGCCGTTCCTTTGAAGTTCGTGATGAGAAAGTTTTGGAAGAAGCAAAACTGGCAGTCATTCAGCGTTATGAGGAAATAAGCACAAAATGATCCTATCCTGACATCGACCAAAAAACTCTGCATAATCTAAAAAAGCAAGTTTCGTGCAGTGATTGAATCAGCGATCACTTCACGAAGCTTGCTTTTCTAACTAAATTTTTTCACTAGTACTTGATATTTTTTCTATTGTGCATGATTGATATTGACTTTTTTTACTCTTGTAAAATTGCTAAGGTCGATCTCAACAAGACCGTCGTGATCGACTCCATGCTTGCTGATCTCAGAATTTTGCATTTTATAAATATCCAAGTTGACTTCTCCCAATTGCTCACTACCATCTACGTAGTAACCTGCATAGTGATTTTCATCCGGTAAATCAAAGACGATCGATAATTTTTTATCTGATAGATTGATCTCTTTAATATCTTTTTTGTTGAAAAGCACCACTTCACCAGATGTAGTCGTCTTTGCTTGAGCCCATTCGATTTTGGGTTGATTCGTCATAAAATACAAAATCCCCATTGCCAAAAAGATCGCAAAACAAGTTGATATGCCGACCACCATTTTCTTCAGTCGTCGTTTCTGTTTCAGCTCCGATTCTACTGCTTCCTCAATCGCATCTGTATTCTCTAGTAGTTCATCTAAAGAAACAGCTAAAAGTGCCGATATTTCTACTAAGGTATGTATATCTGGATAGTTTCTACCTATTTCCCAATTTGAGATCGCTGATCGACTGACATTCAATTTTTTTGCCAAATCTTCTTGAGTGATCCCTAACTGTTTTCTTTTTTCTTTTAAGATTTTTCCAAACTCCATTTCATCTCCTCCTTCACTCTATCTAACATTTAACCATTTAATAAAAAAACTTGAAAGATATTTCTAGTGTCTAGTATGATCTTTCGAAAAAATCGGATGCCACAATCTGTGACACACGTTAAAATAAGGTTTTTCTGGTTGAAATCTAGCAGTTTGACGCTTATCATTTAGTAGTAAACGTTTACCAAAAAATAACATCAAGGAGAATTTATGAGAAAACTATTCTTAACACTAATGCCTCTTTTATTTTTTTACGGATCAATGATAGGCCCCTCTGTTTCTGCCAATGAATTAGTGAGTCCACCAGAAAACGTCGAAATGCAAACGGAGGTCATGTTGTACAATTTGACTCCTGCGCTTACAAGAGGTACCAGTTTACCAACAGCCAATTGGAATGTCGCGTCATCAGGTAGAAATACGATGTCTGGCACTTATAGTGGCGGATATTACCTTTATTCTAACTACAATATCTTAGGTAAGAATACGTATAATTATTACTTCCATAACCAAGGTCGTGGAACATTGGAAATTCGAATGAGAAACTCAGTGAACCATGCGGTCTTAAAAACACACTTTGTTTCCTCTGGTTCTACAATCACTAGTAGCCTAAATATGACGGACCGAAATTCAAGATTCTACTACGAATTTTACAGCACAGTTGATTATGTTTTTTCTGGATATGTCCAGTAAGAAAAGAGTCTCTTCCCCAAGCTGAATCTTTTGACAACGCTTACTTATCGGCGCATGATAGAGGAAAATTGAAAGGAGCTGTATCAAATGGACACAATGGTTTTTGTCAATTTCCCTGTACATGATGTTAGTCGATCAGTCGAATTTTACACTAAACTAGGATTCAAGCAAAACAAAGAATTTTCAACTGAGGATGCTAGTGCAATGGTTTGGAATGACACATTTTGGATCATGCTCTTGACACATGACTTTTACAAAAAATTCTTGAAAGATAAAGATATCGCAGATACAAAGAAAACAAGTGGCGCACTGATTGCTTTTAGCTTAGCTAATGCCGCTGAAGTCAAACGTTTTGGTGAAATCGCAAAAGAAAATGGTGGTAGCTACCATACAGTTGATATGGGGATGCCTGAGGAAGAAATGTTCTCCCTCGAAGTCCAAGATCCCGATGGAAACACGTTGGAACCAATGTGGATGAATATGTAAAACAGAAGAAGAGCCTTATTTTGATGTATATAGCGGTTCAAAAAATTAGATTTTTTTAGTCTAACTTTTTGTGGATCATTCATTATATCGACAAAACTAGGCTCTTTTTTGATATTCATCTATTTTATCTTTAGGAATCTACCTTTCTTTGGTTCGATTCTATTCGGGTAATATAATAAAGGAACTGAATATTTTTTTAGTCATTTTTTTTAACTCATAATTGACTTTTATTTTTAAAACTTTTATTTTACGTTAAATTAAAAACGATAGTACAATAATCAT
>NZ_JAFLWG010000043.1:0-15411 GCF_017316315.1 Enterococcus sp. DIV1298c
CTTTATAGGAACATTTGATATCTAATCTCCATTATTAACTGACAATAATATTATGAAAAATTTTATTCTTACTACAATTAACATTTGAGATAAAATAAAAAACCAACTATCATATTTGATAGTTGGCCTTACTCATGTATCCTAGCACTCTTTCTCATGCACGCATAAGTGTGGAGCGGCAGCATTACCTGCTCTTTCTTCACAAACTATACTATAGATTTTTTTACAAAAAGTCAATCAGTTGATAGAAAATCGTGAACATATATTTCAATTGCCAATTTTTTTGATACCATTCTTCATGTCTAAGTGAGCGTTTCAATAATTGAATTCCTTCCCTTTTTCGTAAAAATACTATATTTTCGGGTACGTAAGTTTTAAATAATGAGAATAAACATATTGCATCATGAATTTTTTTAAAACCTACTTGAGAATGAATCAAATACTATTTCCATAGAAAAAAACATACTATCCTTAGCTCAGTACATAAAACACAACAAAGAAAGGAAGGATCAAATGATTAGAACTGCTCGTTTGGAAGATGCAGAAGCGATAAATCAGCTTAATAAGGAAGAATTAGGGTATGAAATAGCTCTGGTGGAAACGACGAAACAATTGAAGAATATCTTAGCTCAACCAGAAATGTATGTCATTGAAGTTTATGAAGAAGATAGTACAAGGAAAGTATTAGGATATGTACATGCGCAGAAGTACGAAACGTTGCTAAGTCCAACGATGTTCAATATTTTAGCATTAGCGGTTTCTTCAAACGTCCGAAATCAAGGGATTGGTAGGCAATTGATGGAGAGGATAGAAAAGCAAGGAAAAGAGCGAGGCTATTATGGTGTACGTCTAAATTCTGGCGAACATCGAAAAGAAGCACATCATTTTTACGAGTGTATCGGCTATCATTCAACAAAATGGCAAAAACATTTTCTCAAAGAATGTTGAATCGTGCGATATAAAAAAACTTCCCGACTACTGATCGAGAAGTTTTTTTATTCATGAGAATCAAGAGAATAGTTGCATCAAAAATCCTGAAATAATCAAGACGATTGCACCGCCTAAACGATTACCCATTTGGGCAAAAGCAATCAATTCCATACGATTTGCTGCGGATAAAACAGCAACATTTCCTGTTCCTCCCATTGAATTGTTACATAACCCTGCTGTGATCGTTGATTCGATTGGATAAAGTCCGAATAGCCGACCAACAAAAGCAGAAACGAGTGAGATGACGATGACACTTGTTAAGCAAAGGACGACGAATTGCCATGTAAGAGCAGAAGCTAAAACATTTAAGTTCAATAAGGCAATCCCGATACCTGCTAAGACAGCTGCCGTTAAGTTTTTAACGATCAAGTTGTTGAACATGATGGCTGCATCTTCATAATATTCAGGAAGAATATTGGTGATTTTACAAATTACTACGATGATGATCATAAAAGCATACGCATGAACTTTTGGTACAAAGAAATTACAGATTTGTCCAAGGATAAAGAAGGTGATCGAAACCATTAGACCAACACCTAATTGTGGGATAGAAGGTTTCACGTCGCGTGGTTTTCCGTCGCCTAGATCTCCTTTTTCCATTAGCTTGCCGTTCCCGTTCAATTTTGGCATAGATTGTCCGGCACGAGCAACTAAAGCGGCACCGATGATGGCTAGCACATTTGTCATTGCTGTGGCAGGGATCAAACGTGAGATAATAGCAGAAGCATCTGTTCCTAAGACGTTTGCATAGATCGTTGATAGTGGAACAGCACCAGCACCTACACCGCCAGCCATTGCGGGTAAAGAGATGTACAATACTGAATTTGCAAAGCCATTCCCAATCAACATTCCGACTAGACCAACAGCAAAAAATGATACTACCATGGAAATAAGTGCAACAGGAATAAAACGGACGGAAGCTTTCATCAATAATTTACGATTCATGCCTAGAATACTTCCGGTAATCAATGCAGCGATATAAAAATCTAAAAAGCCCATGTTGTTGACAAAGTTTTCAGTTGATTTCACTACATAATCAGGCAAAATACCAAATGTGGCAATTGCTGCGGAAGCAAAGATCGCAAATACAGAGCCACCACCTAAATAACTTTTAACGATGGGGATCTTTGTGCCGATAAAATGGAATAGATTCCCAAAAATGACGAGTACGGCAATAGGACCGATCATGTTCGTTGGCAATTTACCTAATGCCATCGCAACAATCAAGACGAGAACCATGATCAAATAGAGCGGTAAGCTGACGCCACTGATCTTTGTGTCCCAAAAGCTTTCTTTTTTTGTTTTAGTGACTGTAGCAGTCGCTTTTTGTTGATGTAACATCCTTACAGATCCTTTCTTTGATTAACGAGAATTGCAAATACTTATAAAATCGCTTGCTTCTAGTCGCTAATCATTTTCAATAGTTTACGGCAGAAAACACCCCTTGGATCTATTCGTTGAGAAATCGTTGGTTTTCCTATTTTCTCGTTTCGTACAGATCCAAGGCTTTGATGTATGCCGTATTTGCTACTTCAACTTTTTTGATTAGAAATGTTTGTGTAGCAAATAGTTATGAAAGAGTAGTTAGCAGATCAAGCGAGTTAAGCTTCTAGATCTTGATATTCAGGTACCCATTTTGCTGCTTCGACAGTTGCTTTGATGTCTGTGATTTCTTCACGGTTCAATTGTTGATCAACGACTGATTGAGCGACTGTTTCAGCAATCGTTTGTGAAAATTCAGTGATTCTTGCAACAGGAGGCAAAATAGCTGCGCCTGGTTTTGTGACATCGACGATCCCGCCTAATGCACGACTTGCTTGTGAGATGATTTCAGCGTTGACACGAGTAGCGGTTGAAGCAATCAAGCCTAGTCCTAATCCTGGATACATCAATGCGTTATTTGCTTGTCCAATTTGGTAAGTCACTCCATTGTATTCTACATCATCGGCAGGGATACCTGTTCCGACTAATGCTTTTCCATCTGTCCATTCAATCAAATCTTTTGCTTTTGCTTCTGCAAGTTTTGTTGGATTAGACAAAGGCATGATGATTGGTCGTGGTGTATGACTTGCCATTTCTTTGACGATTTCTTCGGTGAATGCTCCAGGTTGAGTAGATGTACCGATCATAATTGTTGGATGAATCGCTTTGACCACTGCTTCTAGATTTGTTAATTCTTCACTGTTGGCAAATTCAGAACGTTGACGTGCAAAAGGAATTTGTCCAGGAGTCAAGCCTTCAGTATCTTCGAATAATAGCCCTTGTTTGTCCACTTGGTAGAAGTGCTTACGTGCTTCTGTTTCGGGTACACCTTGGCGGATCATTTCGTCTAATAAGATATTAGCAATACCGACACCAGCAGTTCCGGCACCAAATGTTAGAATCGTTTGATCTTTCAAAGATTCACCAGAAATATTCAATCCACCTAATACTCCGGCTAGTACGACAATACCTGTTCCTTGGATATCATCATTGAATGTTGTGATTTTATTTTCATATTTTTCTAAGATCGTTGCGGCATTGCCACGACCAAAGTCTTCCCAGTGTAGCAATAATTCAGGGAATAATTCTGTAGCAGATGAAACGAATTGGTCGATGAATTCATAATAAGAATCTCCTTCGACACGAGCATGTTTGTTTCCTAAGTATAATGGATTATTTAGTAACTCTTCGTTATTTGTCCCAGCATCGATCGATACAGGTAATACTTGCGCTGGATTGATACCAGCAGCTGCGGTATAAACCATCAATTTTCCGATGGCGATGTCAACACCGTTAACGCCCCAGTCACCCATACCAAGGATTCCTTCTGCATCAGTAACAACGATCAAACGGATATCACGACCGTCTGCGGCATTTTTTAAGCTTTCTTTGATCAATTCTGGTTCATCGATTGAAAGAAATGCAGCATCTTGTGGTTTTAAGAAAATTTCATTGTATTGTTCGATCGCATCTGCAACAACTGGATCATATACTACAGGCATGAATTCGACTAAATGTTGGCCCATCAATTTATAGAACAATGTACGATTAGTATTGAATAAGTTCATTAAGAAAATACGTTTTTCTAAATCAGTTTGTTTACTTAAATATTGTCCATATGCTTGAACCGATTGTTGTTCTAATGTTTGGACAGTACTTGGAAGCATGCCAGCAATCCCATATTTTTTACGTTCTTCTTTTGTAAAAGCAGTTCCTTTATTTAGAAATGGATTATTTAATAAGTTTAACCCTGTGATCATAAGTAATTCCTCCTAAGTTTTAATACATACGAAGTATAGGATTCACTACTGACTATAGTCAAAATAGGTAGTTATGATAAATTTTATTTATATGACAAAAGAAAAAAGGTGTCTGAGACAAAAGTAAAATTCACTTTTGTCTCGACCTCCTTTGATGTGGTTCTGATCGGGAGTAAATAAAAAGAGTCAGTTGAATTATGTTGGCTTTATGGAAGCAGTCACCGTTGGAAGTGAATGATTTCTTTTTTGACGATCTCAAGCCCTTTTGTTAAAACTTCCAAAGGATTAGAGGATAAAGCAATTCGAATGAAAGGATCATCTTGTGGATGTGTCGTAAAGCGATGCGAATGATAAACACGAACCCCTTTATTTAAGAAAGCTTGTTCGATCGCTCGTGGAGATAGGTCATCACGAACAGCGATAGGCCGATAAAAAGGAAGTGGATTGGTCGGACGAGGCAAGTTGAAAAATGTATCGAATGTTTCGTTTGCTTGCTTTGTGTAATTGGCTTTTTTTTCAAGTATTTTCTGTGCGGTTTCTGAACATAAGATTTGAGTGATGATCTCAGCCTCTAAGCTAGAGGTTTTGACATTGATATTGAAAATCGCTTGTTGGATCTTTTCTTTATATTTTTCAGGAAATACTAGAAAAGCGACACGCAATCCTGCACATATATACTTTGTCATTCCTGCAAGATAAATGGTTTGTTCGGGGAGTAATTGCTGGAATGAAGGAAGTAATGTCTTTTGATTGTAAGTGGTCATAAAAGAATGGATATCGTCTTCGATCACGATCAATTGTTCTTTCAAGATCACTTCTTTTAATTGTAGCCTGCGTTCTTCTGACAATTGAAAACCAATAGGATTATTACATGAAGGCATCAGAAAAATACCATGGATCTTCTTTTTCCGGCATTCTTGTTCAAGTAATTCGGGCAGCATGCCATTATCATCAAAATCGATTGGCACGATTTCCATATGATAAAGTTGAGCAAGCTCAATGAAATTCGAGTAAGTATAGCGATCAACTGCCAAACGATCTCCAGGAGAGAACAAAGCAGCGAGAGTGACTGCCAAGCCATTTTGAACGCCTGAGACAATGGCGATCTGTTCATTTGAGGTGTAGACGCTTTGTGTTTCCAACCAATTTTTGGCAATCGTCAATTGATAATTCGTACCTAAAGGCTCACGATAGCTAAGCAGCCCGCTGATCCCGTGGTTTTGTGAGGCTGCTTGGATAAATGGAGTAATCATTTCGTTGCATTGTTCAAAAGAACTAACTAAACCAAAATCAATGATATGATCGGGCACTTGGTCGGAAGAAATCGTGATCGATGTGAACGCATTTGGCGATACGAATGTGCCACTTCCGATGTTCGTATAGAGTAATCCTTTTTCTAATCCTAACTTGTAGGCTTGTCCCACCGTTGTAAAATTGATGTCTAAAAAGTCAGCGAGCTCTCTTTGGGAAGGTAACCTTGTATTTTTCTGTAATTTATTTGATAAGATATCAGTCTCTAATTGCGTGATGAGTGATTGATAGATTGGGCGATGTAATTTTGTTTTATCTGGACGCCAAGTCAGTGGATAGTTCTCATAAGAATTGATTGACATGCTCGTTCCTTCTTTCAAAAATTGTATTCCATACAATTATATCATTGAATGTATTGTTTTTGAGGACTAGGATAAAGAAAAAGGAGATGGAACATGAAAATAATCAATAGTAATGAAGTAACCACTCAGTTGAGTTTTATAGAAGCAATCAAAGTGATGGAACAGTGTTTTAAAGATTTTCAAGCAGGAACGATTTCTCAAGAAAAACGAATGGTCCAACAATTACCCGATGGAGAGAATCATAATGTATTTGCTATGATGCCTGCTTATTTAGGAAAGAATCGTTACTTTGGTTCCAAAATCATCACAGCTTTTCCAAATAACCACAAACAAAATTTGCCTTCTCACTTAGGAGAGGTTTTACTCTTTGATTCAAAAAACGGACAACCCGTTGCGATGGTCAATGCAAACGCCGTAACTTGGATACGAACAGCGGCAGTTTCAGCTTTAGCTACGAAATTTTTAGCAAAGAAATCAGCAAATGCGCTGACATTGATCGGAGCTGGGCAACAAGCGGCTTCACATCTAGCGGCTATTACTTGTGTTCGAGCAATTCAGCGTGTGTTTGTCTATGATTTAGATGAAACGAGACGCAAACAATTTATTTTACAGTACCAAGAAGATTACCCTGAACTAACTTTTATTGAGTGTTCAAAACTAGAGGAAGCCACGAAAGAAACAGATATTATCTGTACATTGACCCCAAGTAAAACGCCAATTTTGTCAAGAAAGAATATTCAACCAGGTACCCATATCAATGCGATCGGGACATTCACTCCCGATACACGTGAGTTAGCCAGTGATTTGATGGCGTTTGGTCAATTATATGTAGATGATTATCAAGCAATAAAAAGGGAAAGTGGCGATTACTTGATTCCCTTAGCAGAAGGTGTATTGACTGAAACAGCGATTCTCGGATCGTTAGGTGAATTAGTTATTCATCAGAAAAATGGTCGTACAGACGAACAAAGTATTACGATATTTGATGCTGTGGGCTTAGCAGTAGAAGATTTATGTTGTGCCGAATACATTTATGAAAAAATAAAGGAGTAGTTTTGAAATGAATTTATCTTATTATGTAGTTGATGCCTTCACAAATGAGGTTTTCAAAGGAAATCCTGCGGCGGTATATGTCTTGGATAAGTGGTTATCAGATGAGACCATGCAAAAAATCGCAATTGAAAATAATCTATCTGAGACCGCTTTTACTGTAAAAAAAGGGAAGAGTTATGAATTGCGCTGGTTTACTCCGGATCGTGAAATTGATCTATGTGGCCATGCGACCTTAGCAACCGCGTTTGTCTTATTCAATTTCTATGGCATCACTGAATCCACGATTTCATTTTCCACACAAAGTGGTGAGTTATTTGTGACGAAGAAAGAGGAAAGATATGCGATGGATTTTCCAAGTATTCTACCGCAACCAATCGCTATATTACCAGAATATGAGCAAGCAATCGGTGTAAAAATACTAGAGGCGTATCTTGCTAGAGACTTATTTTTTGTTTTAGAAGATGAAGAAACCGTGGCAAATCTGTCACCTGATTATACTGCAATGACCCAATTGCAAGCAGGAGTTGGGGTAATTGTTACCGCCGAGGGTAAGAATGAAGATTTTGTTTCTAGAACATTTTTCCCAAAACTAACGATCAATGAAGACCCAGTATGTGGTTCAGCACATGCCAACTTGATTCCTTATTGGGCAAAAAAACTTGGAAAAGATCAATTCATTGCGCAACAGCTTTCTCCACGAGGAGGGTATTTGACGTGTCAGTGGTTGGGTGACCGAGTGATGATCAGTGGAGAAGCGACCTTATTTGCAAGAGGGGAAGCATATATCTAGAGAATTCGAGAAATGGCTAGCTAAGTAAAAAATCTCATTATTATAGAAACAACTCCAACGTCAAAAGACATTGGAGTTGTTTTTTTGATTCTTCGGTTTAGTGGAAACGATTTTCACGTAATGTCACATTTTTGATGTCCTCTACTGTTTGAGTTCCCGCAAGTTGCATGACCATTTCGAGTTCTTTCTTGAAGAAGTCGAATACTTGGTGGATGCCTGTACTTCCTCCAAGGGCTAAACCGTAGATAGCAGGACGGCCGATAGCAACTAGATTAGCACCAGAAGCGATTGCTTTAAAGACATGCTGACCACGTCGAATACCGCTATCGAAAACGATCGGCACACGTTTATCAACTGCTTCTGCTACATATTTTAAGGAATCAAAAGAGGCTGGAACACCATCTAATTGACGTCCACCATGATTGGATACCCAGATGCCATTTGCACCGGCATCTAAAGAACGAAAAACGTCGTCTTCTGATTGGACACCTTTCACATAAACTGGTAAGTCAGAATGGGTAGTGATAAACTCAATATCTTTTGGACTTAACTTTTGTTTGGAAGATTTATATACAGCATCCATCGTTTGGCCAACGCCTGATTGATAGGCTTGAACGATCGGCATTGGTAAAGGGAAGGTGAAGCCATTCCGCAAATCAGTTTCCCGATTTCCGCCAACCGTAGCATCAGCGGTCAAGACGATGGCTTTTGCGCCATTACGTTTTGCCATCTCTAAAATATCGAGATTGATGGCATCATCTTTACTCATGTAAAACTGAAACCATTGCGGTGCATCTGGTCCACCAGCTTCACGAATGTCTTCCAACGTACAGGAAGCGTAAGAACTCGCTGTATAAATCGTATGGAAATCTGCCACTCCTTTAGCTGAAGCCTTTTCTGCTTGTGTATGAGCTAAGCCATGAGCGGCAATAGGAGCCATGATGATTGGTGCAGTTAGTGTTTCTTGGTCAAAGTAGGTAGTTGTATCTGGTATTTCTACATCTTTTAAAACATGAGGAATAATCAATTGATGATTGAATGATTGCACATTTTCTTGATACGTATATAAATCACCAGCACCGCTACTGATATAGCCGAATCCACCAGTAGGAATCACTTGTGCCGCAGCCATTTCTAAATCTTCTGTGTTAATAAAATTAATCTGACCTTCTTGTGAGCCAGCTTGATAAATTTTTTCCATAAAACAATCCTTCTTTCCGAATATCGATCAATTAAAAATGTTTTGTCAGCGTTTACATTTTTATGCTACACCTTGTTTTTAAAACAGGCAAATAATCTGTTTTATTTTATTCTTATTTATTGAATAACTATTGCTTTAGATGAGTCTATGGGCGTTTAAAATACTTAAAATAAAAAATTGATTTTAATGGATTCTGTTTTTTATCTGTTGACTATTTTGTGAAATTTTTCTTTTATGACAAACTGACTCGAATAACAGTGACACCTAATTGTTCGATTTTTTTTGCAAGTTTGGGCGAACAGTATTGATCAGTGATCAAATAATCAAATGCTGAGATATCAGCAATCTTAAATTGCGCAGTTTGTCCAATCTTGCGATGGTCTGCAACGAGGATGCGGCACTTGATACTTTTTTTGATCATCCATTCGTTGATTTTAGATTCATTCAATATTTTTGTTGTAACCCCATTATTCAAGTCTATTCCACTACAACCGATGATACAGGCATCGGCATTCATATCGGCTAATGTTCGAGCGGCAATATCACCCACCAACACTTCTTTAGGTACGCGCAGTTCACCACCAGTGAGGATATAACTATAATTGCCTGGTCTAACAGAGGAAACAACTTTCAAATTATTCGTAACAATCGTGACGTGGTTTGATTCCAGATAATCCAAGGTAGCTAAGGCAGTGGAGCTTGAGTTGATAAAGACGGTGGCATAATCCCCAATATACTGACTGGCATAACGAGCAATCTGATGTTTGATCCTTGTTGGGCCTGAAAGATCAAAATTCATTTGATTGTCATAGTTGAAAAGACAGTGACCGTGTTCACGTATGATTTCATTTTTCTCTTCTAATAATGTTAGATCACGACGGATCGTGCTCAGTGATACCTGGAGTTTTTCAGCTAGTTCAATCGTCGTCATCTGTTCACGTCCTTGTAGTAGATCAAGAATTTCATTCCGTCTTTTTTCAATCATCAACCGAGAATTTTTCATAGCATTCCTTCCTTTTCTATTGTGTTTTTTTCTATATGACTGATTATAGCTAAACGAGCATAAAAAAATTTGAAACAATCACATAAAGTAATAACAGTCATATAAAGCTATTCCAATCGTTATGATAGCGCTCTATTATTTATGTATACCGAACATAAAAGGGGGAAATGGCGCATGGATGTGACAGAAGTAACAAAAGAAAGTTGGCTACTGTCGACTTTCCCAGAATGGGGAACTTACCTGAACGAAGAAATCGAAATGGAACAAGTAAAAGAAAAAAGCGTATCTATATGGTGGTTAGGGTGTACAGGTATTTGGTTGAAGACACATGAAGGCACGAATATCCTTTGTGACTTATGGTGTGGGACAGGAAAACGAACACATGGGAATGGACAAATGAAAAAAGGGCACCAAATGATGCGGATGAGCGGCACGGAAAAGATGCAACCGAATTTACGTACGCAACCTTTCGTGATCGATCCTTTTGAAATCAAAGACGTGGATGCTTTAGTCGTGACGCATATCCATTCTGATCATTTAGATATCCACACTGCCGCAGCTGTTCATCAAAATTGCCCAAAAGCAAAATTTATCGGACCCAAAGCAGTGGTAGAAACATGGCTTTCTTGGGGGATACCGAAAGAAAAGACAGATGTAGTCAAACCTGGTGATGTAGTCAGGATCAATGAAGTAGAGATCGTTGCGCTAGAAGCGTTTGATCGGACAGCTTTGATCACACATGATGATCCTGATGTCCGACTAAAAGAGCAGTTTCCTCAAGATATGGATACGATCGCTGTCAATTATCTGTTCAAAACTTCTGGCGGTTCAATCTATCATGCCGGAGACTCTCATTATTCCAATCTCTTTGCAAAACATGGGAATGAACATCAAATCGATGTTTGTTTAGGTGCATATGGAGAAAATCCGCGAGGTATCACAGATAAGATGACTGCCAGTGATTTATTGAGGATGGCAGAATCGCTAAGAGCTCAAGTAGTGATCCCAGTCCATTATGATATTTGGTCAAATTTTATGGCTGATCCTAGCGAGATCACTCAATTATGGCGAATGAAAAAAGATCGATTAGCTTATCAGTTTTCTCCTTATATTTGGCAAGTGGGGGGGAAGTATACGTATCCAGATAACAAACAAGATCTAGCATTCAATTTTGATCGTGGTTTCCATGATGTCTTCACCCAAGAAAATGATACGCCATTTCCATCATTTTTATAGTAAATCGAGCACTATATTTTTTAAAAAATCAGCAAAATCGAGATTTTTTCTCGATGAAAAAAAATGAGAGGAGGAAGAACGTATCAAAGTCAGTGATTGCAAGACAAAGGCTTCACGTAATGTGAACACATTATTGTCGCATAGTTTAAAAACTGCTTGATACAGTTTGTGGAGATGTTGAGATATTTCTATGAAAATGGATTAGTCAATTATGTAGAAACGGAGATCAATGATTGGCGAATAGCAATTGAGGAGAGTGGTCGTCTCTTATTAGAAAAAGGCATCGTTGCTCCTACCTATATTGAAGAAATGATTCGTTGTGTCGAAGAATATGGTACATATATCCTGATTGCTCCTCATGTGGCGATGCCTCATGCCATGCAAGGGAACTCGAATGTATTCGATACAGCGATTGCATTTACCAAAATGAAAGTGCCAGTTTCTTTTGAAGATGACTCAAAGTCTGCCAGTCTATTTTTCACTTTAGCAGCAAAAGAACCAGAGCAGCATCTGAGTAACATCCAATCATTATCGGAATTGCTGATGCAAGAAGGATTGATCCAAGCTCTACTTGCATCAGAATCGTTGGAAGATTACCAAGTAGTCATGGAAGAATATGACCAAACATAAGTAGAAGTAGCCCATTGCTTGTTGCATATGACTGATGGGAAAGCTTTAGTCTAACATGAAAATTTATAAACTAAAATAGGATGTAAGGGAGGGAATCCGTCCAACTGAAAACCTACTCGCTAAAAAAATAAGTCAACGTTTTTGGAGGATTTAGGATGGTTTTCGGTAACGGGAAAATATGGGAGATATCTTTATGGAGATATGGACGTATTTTGCGACAAACATATTGACGCAGCCAGCTTACTTGATCGGTTCGATCGTTTTATTAGGGTATATACTCCTTGGTCGACCACTATATGAATGTTTAGCTGGTTTTTTGAAAGCTACTGTAGGCTATCTGATCTTAGCTGTTGGATCAGGAGGTTTAGTGAATAATTTTCGCCCGATCTTGGTTGGTTTAAAGGATCGATTCAACCTTGAAGCGATGGTGACCGATCCATACTTTGGTCAAAATGCTGTAGATGCGGGATTGATGGAAACGTTCGGGCGAACATTCAGTGATGTAATGATTTTATTATTGATTGCATTTGTGTTGAATATCCTGCTAGTTCGTTTCCAAAAATATACAAAACTTCGAGCTGTATTTACGACCGGTAATGTCCAAATCCAGCAAGCAGCGACAGCGTTTTGGATTTTACTTTTCTGTTTTCCTGAGTTAGGGAGAGTAGAAGTATTAGTATTTATGGGTATTATTTTAGGTTGTTACTGGGCAGTTGCTTCTAATTTGACTGTTGGTGTGACGCAAGAACTAACCGATGGGGCTGGTTTTGCAATTGCTCATCAACAGATGTTTGGGGTGTATATCTTTTCTACGCTAGCAAAATGGTGGCAAAAAAATAGTCGTAAAAAATCGGGGAATAGAAAAGCCGATAAAAAACTGGAAGATATGGAACTTCCTGGTTTCTTATCGATCTTCAATGAGAATATGGTAGCGACTTCTTTATTGATGTTGTTTTTCTTTGGCATCATATTGTTGGTACTAGGACAAGAGTACCTGATCGAATCAGAGTTTATGGTGCAAGGACAAAGTTTCCTTTTCTATATCCTGACAACTTCTTTGAATTTTGCTGTATATTTAGCGATTTTGCAACTTGGGGTACGGACTTTCGTGGATGAATTGACACAATCTTTCCAAGGGATTTCGAATACTATTTTACCAGGTGCAGTGCCAGGGATCGATGTTGCTGCGACTTTTGGCTTTGGGTCACCAAATGCTGTAACGATAGGATTTTTATTTGGGGCATTAGGTCAATTCTTAATGATCATTTTATTGATCTTATTCCGATCACCAACGATCGTGATCGCTGGGTTCATTCCATTATTTTTTGACAATGCGGTAATAGCTGTGTTTTCTAACAATCGTGGGGGCTTTAAAGCGGCATGCTTGTTCCCATTCTTATCAGGATTGATCCAAGTCGGTGGTTCTGCTCTGTTTGCAACATGGATCGGGTTATCTCGCTATGGTGGCTATATTGGGATGTTTGACTGGGCGAGTGCTTGGCCAGCATTTACTGTATTGATGAAATTTTTAGGGTATGCAGGAGTCGTACTAGTCGTTATTGGTCTGTTGCTTATTCCTCAACTGCAATATCGAAAAAATCCAGAAGGGTATTTTTTGATCGTCGAGGATTATCAAAAATATAAAGAGAATTTTGGAGAAAACAATTGATTGGAGGAGATTTGATTGAGAATTTTAGTTTCATGTGCGAATGGCTCGGGTACAAGTTTAATGATGATGCGTAGTGTAGAAAAAGCAATGAGAGAACTAAATATTACAATTACCAAAATTCATCATTGTCCGATTTCTGAAGGGAAAAGCTCTGCGAGTCAGTATGATGTCGTATTTACACCACTTAATTTTATGCCGATGTTTATACAAGCAATCGAGCGAGGCGTGACAGTTGTTGGGATCAAAAATGTCATGTCACCAACGGAAATCTGCGAGAAATTCAAGGAAACAGAATTATACAATGAATGGCAATCAAAGGAGAAATAAATGAAACGACCAAAATTACAAATCGCTTTAGATCATAACAAATTAGCCTCTGCTTTAGCAGATGTCAAAAGGATCGGAGAAATCGTTGATGTGATCGAAGTAGGGACGATCCTTTGTCTCCAAGAAGGCAAGAAGCCGATCGAATGTATCCGAGAGATGTTTCCAGAAAAAACAATCGTTGCAGATACGAAATGTGCCGATGCTGGAGAAACGGTAGCTGAGAATGTAGCAAAAGCTGGAGCTGATTTCATGACAGTGATCTGTTGTGCCTCATTGCCCACCATGCGAGCTGCGCAAAAGAAAGTCAAAGAACTTCAAGTTGAATTATACGGGGAGTGGACGCTAGAGCAAGCCAGACAATGGCGAGAGATCGGGATTTCTCAAGTAGTCTATCATCAAAGTCGAGATGCTTTGTTAGCGGGTGAAGTTTGGGGAGAAAAAGATTTAAAGCTAGTTCAACAGTTGATCGATTTAGGTTTTGACGTGTCTGTGACTGGAGGGCTTTCGATTTCAACTTTAGCGTTGTTCCAAGGGATGCCGATCTTTCACTTTATTGTTGGTAGGGGATTGACGGCAAGTGCAGATCCTGTTAATCAAGCTCAGGCATTCCAAGCAGAAATCAAACGTTTATGGGGAGAATGAGATGGTGAGGATCGGGATATACGAAAAGGCGTTGCCTAGTAACTGGACATGGAAAGAGCGGCTAGATGCAGTCAAAAACTTAGGGTTTGATTTTCTGGAAATGTCAATCGATGAAAGCGATGAACGATTGGCACGTTTGGATTGGTCGGATGAACAAATCATTCGGTTAAAACAAGCGATCGACGCTTCGGGTATCTCTATCCACTCCCTTTGTTTGAGTGGCCACCGGCGTTTTCCTTTTGGTTCAGCGGATAGAGACAAACAAGCACAAGCATTGGCCATGATGAAAAAGGCGATAAAACTTGCGTATCGGTTAGGTATCAGGATCATACAAGTAGCCGGATATGATGTTTACTATGAGGAGAAATCAATCGAAACAAGGGAGGCTTTTATTAGAGGGATGCGTGCTAGTATCAAAGAGGCAGCACAGTATGGGATCATTTTGTCCGTCGAGATCATGGATGACCCATTCATGAATTCGATACGTAAATTTATGTACTTAAAAAAACAAATCCCATCCCCTTATTTACAAGTATATCCTGATTTAGGAAATTTATCTGCATGGCCTGAAAATGATGTTTCTGTTGAACTTGAACAAGGTATCGAGTATATCACTTCGATCCATTTAAAAGATACGCAACCAGTAACTACTAATAGTCACGGCAAGTTTCGAGAAGTGGTTTTCGGGCAAGGCTGTGTTGATTTTACTGGTGTGCTTCAAACGTTGAAACGCTTGAACTACGAGGGAACTTTCTTGATCGAAATGTGGAGCGGTGCGGATCACGATTATGAACAGCAAATTTTAGAGGCGAAGAACTATCTATTGCCGAAATTAAAAGAAGCTGGCTTTTAATTGTAAAAAAACACACAGATTTTTATTTTGTAGAGCCAAACGAACGATAATATTGTTTTTGAGCAGATTACTCCTCTAAAAATTTATCAAGTGATAAGATATGTTTATCACTTGATAAATTTTTAGGAGGTATTTTTATGTTTTTAGCACTACATGCAATTT
>NZ_JAFLWG010000044.1:0-100328 GCF_017316315.1 Enterococcus sp. DIV1298c
AATCGCTTTTTTATTTTTACGAAAGAAGCAATTGTCCATTTATTTTTTTCGATAATTTTGTAGCAGAAGTATAAATAAAAAGAAAAATAGGGATTCCCATAACGTAGTCGTCCAACTAAATTCTTTCGACACTCCAAAAAATAGATTTCCAGCATTGGAAACAATCAGATATATAATCGTTATTATAAATGCATAAAGGGATTTCTTTAACATGCTGACACCTCTTTCTAAGAGTAATAGTTTCTTTGATTTGGATCACTTTTACTCTAACATTTCCTTCTCTTATTATAAAATATTTCCATGCTTTTTGAAAAGGGTATCATCCTTTCTATCAAAAGATTAATAGAATCCGTAGAATAGACAATCTTTTTAACTGTCAGATCTGTTTTGTCATTTATCCTTTTTGTTTTGTAATAATAAATGAGCATTATCTTTGCAATTTTTAATCTTGAATACTATTCTTGTAGTATAGCCAGCAAGAAACAATGGAAGTTATATAATAATTGTTTCTGTTATTTAAGAATTTAGCAGGGAATTAGGAATCGATGTTATTTTGAGGCTGTTCGCTTTGGTAGCGCTTTCTTATTTCGGTTGTCTTTCTAGTTTCCTCAAGGGAATTTCTTGTTGGTCAGGTGTTTAAAACAGAAAAATAAGATAATTAGGAGGTGGAAAATGAATAAGGGGGTAAAGATCATCGGTGTAATTGTAAGCATAGTGTTACTTTCAGTACTTTTGATCATCGCTCTAGTTAATGCACCATATGTCTTACCTGAACAATTGGAACGTTTTCGCTTTTTTACGATAACGAATTATTATATGCAACAATATATTTTCTGGGCTGCTGTCGTATTTGCAATTGTTGTCGTTCTCATCTTATTATTCGTTCTTTTCTATCCAAAATCGAAAGGAACTTTCGTATTAAAGCACAAAGATGGGAAATTGACCTTAGATAAAAAAGCAATTGAAGGACTCACTCGCTCGTATTTACACGAAGAAGAGTTCATTCAATCTCCTAAAGTCAAAGTACGATCAACAAAACAGAAAATCAATATTCATGTTAAAGGCGATTTAAAACGTACTTCTTCTCTGATTGGTAAAACAGAAATGTTGATGCAAGAAGTCAGAGATCAAGTTGCCAATGTCCTTGGTTCAGAACAAGAGATCAAAGTAGCTGTCAATTACAGTAGTTATCAAGAAGAAAAAGATCAAGAGGACAACCAGCATTCACGTGTAGAATAGGAGGGCAAACAAATGAAAGAATTCTTTTCACTCTATAAGCTCCCTATTATCTTTGGGGGTCTTGGGTTACTGTTAGCCGTTTTATGGTTGACAGTTGGATTTTTCAAAACTCTTTTAATACTGATCATGACTGCCATTGGGGTAGGGATTGGTTTTTATTTAAAAGAAACAAGATTGTTAGATGAATATTTTAAATCATAGGAGGAATTTATCATGGAAAACAAAGATTTCAAAAACGTAAACACTACTACAGGTACAAACCCGGTTGCTGATACTTCAGCTAAAGGTGAATTGACTTATGAAGACAAAGTGATTCAAAAAATCATTGGTTATGCATTGAAAGATGTCGATGGTTTATTGACTCTTGATGGTGGATTCTTCTCAAACATCGCTGAAAAACTTGTGAATACAGATAACGTAACAGCAGGAATCAACGCTGAAGTAGGTAAAAAACAAGTCGCAGTTGATTTAGATGTTGTTGTTGAATACGGTAAAGATATCGAAAATATCTATGACCAAATCAAAGAATTGATCAGCACAGAAGTGAACGAAATGACTCATCTTGATGTGATCGAAGTAAACGTTAATGTTGTTGATATCAAAACACAAGCAGAATACGAAAAAGATCAAGAAACAGTTCAAGATAAAGTAACAGATGCTGCAAAATCAACTGGTCAATTTGCTTCAAAACAAACAGATAAAGCAAAATCAGCTGTTGGTAAAGGTGCGCAAAAAGTAAAAGAAAACAATGAACCACGCGTACAATAAACTTAATTTTTTAGAATTTTTAGGAGGTAATTAATATGGGATTTATTTGGTCATTAATCGTTGGTGGTATTATCGGAGCAATTGCAGGAGCAATTACTAATAAAGGTTCTTCAATGGGAATCATTGCAAACGTGATTGCAGGTCTAGTTGGATCAGCTATTGGTCAAGCACTATTAGGTACATGGGGTCCAGTGATCGGTGGTATGGCGATCGTACCATCACTTATCGGAGCAATCATTTTAGTATTGATCGTTTCATTCTTTGCTCGTAAGCTGTAAGCTAAGTGCGTTCAAAGTAACATCTTTAAGTGAGAAATAAACAAATACCGTAAATCAACCTCAAAGAGTAGTTTATCAACTAACTCTTTGAGGTTGATTTATTTTATACATAGGCTTGAGGATACTTTTTAATATTATCAGTTTAAAATCATCATCTTAAATATAGGTAGTTTATAAATTAATTATGTAAACTTTATGTTTGTACCAACTACATCCTGGTTTATTCTGATCGATAACTAGATGTAATAAATGAAAGGGAACATCTTGCTGAAGTGTCTATTACACTTAGAAAGATGTTCTCTTAACCTACATATTTAAACCTACTTCGTTAACTGTGAGAGTAGTTGAGTGTAGCCCAATTCGCGTGCGTAATCTTCGGCGGTTTTCCCTTGATTGTCACGTAATGTTTTATCTGCACCATGATTCAACAATTCTTGAACGATTTGTTGGTAGATCTCAGAACCATCGCGTAAAGCGACTGCTTCGATCAACGCAGTATAGCCATAATTGTTTTGATGATCGATATCTACGCGAGCATCGGTCAAGAGAAGTTTTACATTCTCCAAATGACCTTTTTCGGCTGCTGGAATCAAAGCATTGCCACCAAAACGATTGACGATCTCTTGATTTGGTTCACGGTGTTCCAACATGTAGGCGAGAATCTCTGTTTTGCCTTGTGCACCAGCATAGAGGTAAGGGCTATCTTGGATCTCGTCTTGAATATCGATCGAAGCACCATGATCGATCAATAGCTTTGCAATGTCGACAAAATTATGATGTGTTGCAATCAACAACGGAGTTTCTCCTTTTTCATTTTGTTCATCGATTGAATAATCGGTTTGTAAAATCTCTTCCACTTGCTTTCGATCATTTCCTTCAACAGCGGTTAATAAACTTCCAGATGGGTAATTCACAAGCGATTCCTCCGTTTCTTCGATTACATGATTTGTTTGCTCAGTGGTCGTTTCCTCAGTAGTTGATTCCTCAATCATAGAGGTAGAGGTGGCCTTTTCCTGTTGCTCAGGATTAGGCATCTCCTGTGGATCTTCACAACCACTAAGCAAAAATAATGAAATAGTAAAGGGTAAGATCAGCCAAACTTTCATAAATAAAACCCCCTTTATATCATCATATGATGAAGCAATAGATACCGCAAATGAATAAACTTATAATAGACGAAAAGTTGTTAGACTACTTTGCAGACAATGAATGGAAAAATTTGTTTATCGTTTTTTTACATAGTTAAGAAATAACAAAAATTAATCATTTTTAGTTTATATAATTTATGGATATAACAACCGGGGATAAAAATACAATGTGGATGTAACGAGATGAAATTAATTTTTATAAAGCATAAAATATTATGAATGCAGCGTTTTGTACGGTATTTTAACATTTTTTTCAATTGATGATTATTACCGCGTTTTCGGTAATAATTGGTTCGATTTAATCTTTTTTATCTGATATTCTTAATTCAAGATAACAAAAGGAAAGAAATGAAATATCAAAAATATTTTGTAAATCGTTATCTATATTAATCGTTTATTACGGAGGGAATTATGAAGAAACAAATTTTAGGAACAATTTTATGCTCAAGTATTTTATTTGGAGCAAGCTTGGTAATCGGTGGAAATGAAGCATCCGCACATGGCTACGTGCAATCACCGATCAGCCGTGGGTATCAAGGTCATTTAGACAGAAATACAAACTGGAATGCAGCATTCCAAAAATATGGAGCTGTTATCAACGAGCCTCAATCTTTAGAAGCGCCAAAAGGGTTTCCAGCAGCAGGTCCTGCAGATGGACAAATCGCTTCAGCTGGTGGCTCATTAGGAGACTTCAATCTTGATCAACAAAACTCTACGATGTGGACAAAACAATCGATTTCTCAAGGAGCGAACGTATTTACATGGCGCTTTACTGCTTCACATGCGACATCAAAATGGCATTATTATATGACGAAAGCAGATTGGAATCCAAATGATAAACTAGACCGTGATGATTTTGAATTGATTGGTACGATCAACCACAATGGAACAACTGGATCAACAAATCCAAGTCATTCAATCAATATCCCAAGTGATCGCCTAGGTTACCATGTTGTATTAGCAGTTTGGGACGTAGCAGATACAGTAAATGCGTTTTATAATGTGATCGACTTGAACGTTACAGGCGATTCAACGATTCCAGTGAAGCCAGAAGCACCTCAAAATGTTCGTGTTCAAAACGTGACTTCATCAACAGTAAACTTAACATGGAACGGACAAGCAAATGCAGCTTCTTACAATGTTTATCGTGATGGTAAACTAGTTGGTACATCTGTTGATCCTGAATTTTCTGATAAAGATTTAACAGCAGAAACAACTTATACATATGAAATCGAAGCAGTTAGCCAAACAGGTATCAAATCAGATAAAACAGCAATCTCAGTAACAACTACAGCAATCAGTGCAGAAGAAAAACCAACTGCCCCTAAAAACTTACACTCAATGGGCGAAACATCTTCAAGTGTTTCATTGATGTGGGGAGCTTCAACACACACTCAAGGTATCAAACAGTATGACATTTACCGTAACGGCCAGTTAGTTGGTTCAACTTCAGAAACTTCATATATGGATGAAAATCTAATAGCAAATACAACTTATTCATACGTAGTACGTGCAATCAGTACAAATGGCGAAGTTTCATATGCAAGTAATACATTGAATGTTACAACAAAACAAGGCGAAATCATTGAAGGCGTTCGCGAATGGAAATTAGGTTCAATGTCTTCACCAGAACTTTATACTGCGAACGAAGAAGTAAGCTACAAAGGAAGAGTATATACAACATTAGTTACGCATTTTAACTATGGCGATGATACTTGGGCACCTGACCAAGCACCAACATTATTCCGTTTGAAATAATCAATTTGACACTCAGTGCATTTAATTGCACTGGGTGTTTTTGTGTCATAAGACTTAGGAATAAGAACGTTTAGTTGACAATGAATAAGATTGTCCGATACCATGACTATCATTAGGATGGATCATTCAACAAGAAAGTAGGAAAGCAAATGTTCAAACGAGTTCCTTCAGAGTTAACTGAAAGAGAAAACTATAAACTATTGATCGGTTCAGTCATTCCTCGACCGGTGGCTGTAGTAGCGACACGGTCGATCCAAGGAGTGACGAATATTGCGCCATTTAGTTACTTTAATATCGTCAGTTCCAATCCACCGATACTTTCCTTAGCCATTCAGCGAAAGAACGGAGAGTGGAAAGACACTGCTAGACATCTGATGCAAACGAAGGAAGCCGTGATCCATATTTTAGATGAGAATATTCTGGTAGATGCGAATCAAACAGCCGCTAGCTTATCCAGTGAGGAAAGTGAGTTGACGTTGACTTCGTTCACGATTTCCGAATCAGATACGATCGATGTTCCAAGGATCAATGAAGCTAGTATTGCCTTTGAGACCACACTTTATCAACACGTCCCGATCATGAAAGACCAAGAAATTACGGCTGATTTATTTTTATTACAGATAGCTGCTTATCAATTGAGTGAAACTGTCTATGATGAACAAACGGGCTATATCGATCCTACCAATTTACAGCCGATCAGTCGCTTAGCTGGAAATGACTATGGAAAACTTGGCGAGATCGTTTCGATGCTGCGCCCAAAATAATCACACGATGGAATGACTCTATTTCTAAAGATCAGTGGAAGTTAATTACTTATCATCTGTCCTTAAACTTTATTAAGTAAAGATTAATTTAGTTATTTTATTTTAGTTTTTATTGATTATCGATTCAAAGAGGAATAAGATGTGTTTTGTAAAAATCAAATAAGTACTAACCTTGTTAGGTGAGGCTCCTATACAAACATAGGCTATTGCCCAGAAACGTCGAAAGACGCCAATGGGTCAAACAGGAATTGTCGGATTAAGGCTTTTTCCAATAGCTAAGAATGCGTTCTTTACGTTGTATAGTGCTAAAACTCGGACGATGAGATGATGCCAGGTCAGAAATCTTGTTCGAAAAGGTTTCTGACCTTTTCTTAGTTTTCGCTTCTTTTTATGCTCGCTTCGCCTAACTTGTGTCTGGACGAGAAAGGGGAGTAATGGAACGAACTTTTTTTGATTTTATGAGAGAAATACACAAAAAAGGATCGACGAGTTGCAGCTCAATCGACCCAAAAGACATGAAAGAGAATACACTCTTTACTTGACTCATCATAAGGGACAATGTTCTATGTTGCAAGTAGAAGAGTTTGAAAGGAAGAGTCATTTAACATGAAACCATTTCAAAAAATCATCTTAAGTATCTTGCTCGTTCTTGCGATGGTCATCGGCTTTTTTTCTTTTGAATTTATCCAAGGTTTTTCATCAGTTAAGCAATCCGACACAGTGGACAAAGTCGATGCAAAAGATGTTCCGACGATCATCAATGTCGCATTGATTGGTTCTGATGCTCGATCAAAAGAAGAAAACGGGCGTTCAGATTCGTTGATGGTCGCTCAATATGATCAAAAGACAAAGCAAGCAAAATTGATTTCTATTATGAGGGATTCTTATGTACCTATACCGGGATATGGCATGAATAAAATCAATGCAGCCTATTCCTACGGTGGTATTGACTTATTGGACAAAACATTACAAGAGAATTTCAAGTTAGAAACGCCTTATTATGCCAGCATTACATTCCAAGATTTTATTGATTGTGTCGATGAATTATTTCCAGATGGCGTAACCATCGATGCGGAAAAAGATCTTGATTTAGATGGTGTAGATATCAAAAAGGGAGAACAAACAATGGACGGCAACACCTTACTTCAGTATGCGCGCTTTCGTGAAGACGAAGAAGGGGATTTTGGTCGCATCCGCAGACAGCAACAAGTCGTTGAAGCGGTAGCCAGTCAACTGAAAGATGTTACATCGATCATTAAACTACCAAAGGCAATCGGAAAACTTTTAGGCAGTATCCAGACAAATCTACCCGAAAGTGTCTTATTAGATTGTGGTTTGGATTTTCTAAACAATGACAAAAAAATCGATACGTTGTCAGTGCCAGTGGACAAAAGTTGGGATTTCAACGATAATACACCGGCAGGTAGCGTGTTAGAAATCGACTTAGCCAAAAATAAGCAAGCGATCAGTGAATTTTTGAATAAATAAGCCTTTGTTAAATCAGTGGTTATGAAGGAAATATTATTATCCAGAAATAAGTCGGAGACTCGGAAAATCAGAGATGATTCCGAATCTCCGGCTTATTTTGATAGGGTAGGGTGAACAGTGCGTACTTTTTTCGTTAAAAATTCATTAATATCATGACAGGAATCGTTAAGAATCATTTAGTTCATAACGCTACTTTTCCTGTCATATGTTAGAATATCTTTGATTCGAACTTTTTAATAAAGAGAGGTATTCAAACATGAAAAGGAGTGACAGACAAAAGAAAAAATCGACCGGTATCTATATTGGAGCGGGAATTGTCGTCTTGCTTGCAGCTGCTGGTGGTGGCTTCTTTTATTATCAACATGTCCAAGAACAACAAGCGGTAAAAGCTGGTGAGAAAACCATTGAAGGATTTATCGATTCACTGAACGATGAAAACTATGAAGAAGCGGTGAAATCACTTAAAGTTCAGGGGAATAATGATCTCACTGAACAAGATGTCTTAGAAAAATATCAAAATATCTATGGTGCAGCAGAAATCAGAGGCATCAAACTTTCAGATCTATCCGTGACAAAAAAAGAGAATGATACGTATGAATTTACGTATAAAGCAAAAATGAACACGACGCTGGGAGAGCTGAAAGACTTAGCTTATGAAGGTACATTGACAAAAGATGGCGACCAAACCAAAATCAACTGGCAACCGAATTTGATTTTCCCACAAATGGAAGGTCAAGATAAAGTCAGTTTGAGTACCGAAGTAGCGACGCGTGGTGAAATCTTAGACCGTAATAAACAACCTTTAGCTACTACTGGAAAATTGAAGCAATTAGGTGTTGTACCTGCAAAATTAGGTGAGGGTGAAGAAAAAACAAAAAATATCAAAGCAATCGCTGAAGGCTTTGATTTGACCGAAGACAGTATTGAACAGGCGATCTCTCAAGGATGGGTCCAACCGGATTACTTTGTGCCTTTAAAAATCATTGAAGGAGAAACACCAGAACTTCCAAGCGGAGCGACGATCCAAGAGGTTGACGGCCGTTATTATCCTCTAGGCGAAGCTGCTGCTCAGCTGATCGGTTACGTGGGCGATATTACAGCAGAAGACATCGAGAAGAATCCTGAGTTGAGCAGTACAGGAAAAATTGGTCGTTCAGGGCTAGAAATGGCTTATGACAAAGAATTAAGAGGAACAAATGGTGGGAAACTAAGTGTGACAGATGAAGAAGGAAATGAAAAAGCTGTCTTACTCCAACACGAAGTGAAAAATGGCCAGGATATCCAATTGACGATCGATGCTAACGCACAAAAAACAGCGTTTGACAGTTTAGAAGGTAAGCCGGGTTCTACTGTAGCGACAGCACCAAAAACTGGCGATTTATTAGCCCTTGTCAGTTCGCCAAGTTATGATCCGAATAAAATGACGAACGGCATCTCTCAAGCCGATTACAAAGCGTATGAAGAGGATCCGAATCGTCCGTTTATTAGTCGCTTTGCTACAGGATATGCGCCAGGTTCAACATTCAAAATGATCACCGCAGCGATTGGCTTAGATAACGGAACCTTGAATCCAGATGAAGTCTTGACGATCAATGGTTTAAAGTGGCAAAAAGACAGCTCTTGGGGTTCTTACCAAGTGACGCGTGTCAGCGACGTCCCTCAAGTGAACTTGAAAAATGCGTTAGTTTATTCTGATAATATCTATATGGCACAAGAAACATTGAAAATGGGAGAGGAAGCCTTTAGAAAAGGACTCGGTCAATTCATTTTTGGTGAAGATCTGGACTTACCGATCCAAATGAATCCTGCCCAAATCTCGAATGAAGATTCATTCAATTCAGAGATTTTATTAGCTGATACTGGGTATGGACAAGGGCAATTGTTGATCAATCCGATCCAACAAGCAGCGATGTATAGTGTTTTTGCGAATAATGGCAATTTGATTTATCCACGTCTAGTTATGGATCAGGAAACAAAAGATAAGAAAAATGTCATCAGTGAATCCAGCGTCCAAACGATCTTGCCAGATTTAGTCGATGTCGTGCAAGACCCGAATGGAACCGCACACTCTCTAGCTGCATTAGGCATTCCGCTTGCTGCAAAAACTGGGACAGCCGAAATCAAAGAAAAACAAGATGAAAAAGGACAAGAAAACAGCTTCTTGTATGCAATCAATCCTGAAACGAACGGCTATTTAGTGATCAGCATGTTAGAAAACAAAGAAGATGGCGATTCTGCGACTAATCGAGCGCCTGCGCTATTGCAGTATTTGAATCAAAACTATCAATAAATTAAGTATCTGAAATCGGATACAAAAACATTGGTTATTTTCTTCTGCTAGTGATACACTGGTGATGTAAGCTAGTGTAAATAACAAGAGGAGGAGATCAGATGACTGATGGGCCAAAAGCAGTAATAGCCGAAATGGCTGGAAGTATGTTGAAAATCCAATTTGATAATAGAGAAACGAGATATTTAAAATCACACTTAGCAAAAGAACATGCAGAAGCTTTTTCGATGAAAAAGGATAAAAAGAAGAATATCCTATTAGCTTCACAAACTACTTGGATTGGGTCGACGATCACGATCCAACCAGACGGTACACTGGTGTTGAATGAAAATGATGTTTACTCGCCAGAAGAATGTTGGAACGAAAGTAAAGCACATCTGAATTGAGAAAGAAACCCTTCCGTTGGATTCAAAATCATCGAATCCAGCAGAAGGGCTTTTTTGATTTACGCAAGAAAAGTAGGTGTGGATCACTCAATTAGGATACACTTTTCTAGTAAAATATTTCAAGATAAGCGGTGAAATCAATGTACTCAATAAAATCACAATGACTAGAGGTGAATAGTATTTGGCTTCGATCAATTGGCTCTGTTGACCAATCTGTAAAATGATCAACGCCATTTCACCACGAGAGATCATACCAGCTCCAACCATAAATGAACTATTCGTCGAAAAGCCGGCTACTTTTGCACCTAGATACCCGCCACCAAGTTTTGTTAAGACAGCGACAACGGTTAGAATCAAGATGAAGATCAGTTGTTCGCCGAAGTTTGAAAAATCGACTTCTAGTCCGACACTAACAAAGAATACGGGGATAAAGACTGCATAACCTAATGCTTCAACATTGTGATACACTTCTTCCTTCACTGTTGTTTGGCTGACAGCGATCCCTGCAAAAAAGGCACCGATAACAGAACTTAAGCCAATTAAATCAGCAATATAGGACATACCTAAACATAATACTAATGAAACGATGATAATCGCAGAGTTCGCATAGATTTTTTCAGCGAATGACATTAAAAACGGAGCGATCCATTTAACTAACAAGAAAATAAAAATAAAGTAGATGAGTTGTTCAAACAAGACCAGAGGTATAGGGAGGGTACTCCCAGATTCTCCTGTTAGAAAAGATAAACTGAAACTTAATACTAGAACGACGAGAATAT
This sequence comes from Enterococcus sp. DIV1298c, assembly GCF_017316315.1. Taxonomy (NCBI): domain Bacteria; kingdom Bacillati; phylum Bacillota; class Bacilli; order Lactobacillales; family Enterococcaceae; genus Enterococcus; species Enterococcus sp. DIV1298c. The sequence continues at coordinate 10,899 of NZ_JAFLWG010000044.1, forward strand.
CATCTACGACTGAGGCGCCTAAAATCGTTGAGCCTTCTTTAGTATTGACGACATGGAGTTCTTTGAGAACCTCGACGGAGATGCTCACGGAGGTTGCTGCTAAAATGATCCCAAAGAAAATCGCTTCGTTCATTGAAACTTGAAACATTTCGCCAGTTAACCAGCCAAACAAAACAGGAAACAAAATCCCTAATAATGCTACGAACATCCCTGGACGAAAGTATTTTTTCAATAGTGAAAGATCACTTTCCAGCCCTGCTAAAAACATCAATAAAATGACACCGATCTCAGAAAAATCATGTACGAGGATATTCGGGTGGACCCATCCGAGACCAGCGCCTCCGAGCAACACACCCACAAGCAATTGACCAATCACGGCAGGGATACCAAATCTTCGAGAAAGGTGAGAGCCGAGGGTTGTTGCTATCAAAATCAGACATAGAATACCTATGAATTCCATTCTTTTCATCCTTTCTTTCTCAAAAAGAATTTATTTGAATTATCGTCAAATGACTTCATTAAAAGAATAACATAAAATGCGTTATTTTTGTTCTTTTACCAATTGTTTGTCACACAAAGGAATAGAGCAAAAGCAAAAAGGTTGAGCGAAAATTCGCCCAACCTTGATCTTTAATAGCTATCAATCGATATACATTTTTCTAACTTTTGAATAGTTGATGATTTCAGAGATACCCATGAATATCAAGATACCGCCGAAAATTTGAAAGAGAACCATCAAACTTTTGAATGGGTTGAAAAGCAAGATCAACCCACCGATCAATAAAACCACACTATATATAGACCAGCCTTTTGATTTTGTATTCAAACTGATAAACAATTGGAACGCACCATTTGCTAAGATCATCAAGCCTAATAGAATCGGCAAGATCGAAACAATGGCAGAAGCAAATAAGAACACGATCAATGCAAATACCAGAAAAGCAATTGCACTGAACAGTCCGAAGCCCCAAACTCCTGTTTTTTGTTTGTTTTTATAAGCTTCAAATAAATTGATCAGCCCCAGCAAAACAAAATAAGCAGTAATGAGATAGCCTACAAAATTAAAAACAGCAGTCGGGCTGATAACAATTGCGATGCCGGCAATAATATAAATGGCAGCTCGTAAAAAAGCATATCTTTGAAAATTTCTTCGAATAAGTTCAAACATTATTATAACCTCCTTTTTTTTATTTTAACGGTTATTGCGGTTTAAACCAACTAATAACTAATGATCCACTTATTTTCTTAGGATTTTTTCCATTTTCTTGCCTTTAGCTAACTCATCGATCAGTTTATCCAAATAACGAATTTCCTGCATTAAAGGCTCTTCGATCGTTTCTACTCGAACACCACAAATAACACCAGTGATTAATTTTCTTTCGGGATTTAATTTCGGCGCCTGTTCAAAGAAAGTTTTAAAATCATTTTCCGATTGGATTTGATCATCTAGTTCAGCTTGTTCATAACCAGTCAACCAATGAATAATCTGGTCAACTTCTTCTTTTGTCCGATTTTTTCTTTCCGCTTTTTTGATATAAAGAGGATAGACAGAGGAAAAAGACATAGTAAAAATACGATGTTCAGTCATAGTAATTCTCCTTTTTTCATTAGTATATAACGGATCGGTGGAAAAGAATATGTGTTAGCTTACTGAAACAAAAAAATAGATCCAGTGGTCACTAGCTAAAGACTATTCATCCATATCAATAAGTTTAGCTGGTAAATCTGCATAGTCACGTTCTTGTTTGATTTCAAAGATATATTCGGCTAACTGTGAAATCATTTTTTTCCAATCATTTGGGCGAACGATTCCGTTCAATAGGTAGATTTTTTTGATCTTCTCAGGTAAATGTTTCAGCGGACAATCACTAATAACGATGTCGCATTGCTCCATATAATAGCGCTGGATAGTGATTGCTTCTTTTGAAAATATTTGTTCGATCTTAACGATTAGATCTTTGCTGATGTAGAAATCTTTTGTGTGATTCACACCAATAACGATCGGCGGCTGCTTTTTGAATCGGTCATAGAAATGCAGTAATTCTTCGATGACCCAAGAAACATTCTCTCTTTCTAAGAACTCTGGGAGATAATGCCAATTTTCCTCTCGGAAGCGCTCATAAAAATCTGCTACGCTCGCTCTTAACTGTTGATAATTCGCTTGATCTTGGTAAAGCAAAAATGTCGGTAAAGGTGTATTTGGCTGCTCACTATCTAAAAAGGTATTATGCAGTTTATTGATCGTAAAAGAGAGTGCATATAGTCTTTTTTGTTTTTCATGAAGTTCTAAATGAAAGTACTGACTGAACGATTCGACTAGTCTTTTGGAATAAAGCAAATAAGGAAAATCAAGTTCAAGTAATCGTTGATAATGAGTCAAGCTTTGTTCTTCACTATCCAATTGAGAGATGGTTAAGCGAGCTAATAAATTGAGGAGGATTCGCTGTTCCCTACAAATAGGTAGATCAGGTTTTAAAATATCGACATCCGGCTGGATCAAAAGATCGATGTAAGTAAATTGACTCAATTCTTTTTGGACATTTTCTAAAGAAGTCATCGGGAAATTATCTTGACAGAGGTTTAGGAGAAGGTACAACTTATCCAAAACTCCGCCGTTCATGCCTTCTAACACCTCTTTTTTTAAATACATATAAAGTGTAGCGTTGATTTGTTCCGGTTCTTCCTGGTGGTAGGGAAGGGAAGTATTAGCAAAAATCGTCCAATAAACATCCAAAAAACAATATTGTATTTGAATCTCACTTCCAGTAATGATTTTTTTTCCTTTGCTCGAAAATTTGAAAGATATCCCATAAAGCGCTAAAAACTGATTGATTGCTTTCATTTTTGAATAAAGGTAGGAAGGGCTATAATTCGTCATTTGGCTGATCGTGACCATCGAGTTGACTTTATGGCGAAGTAATGCTGCGATAATTTGAAAATTGGTTGAGTCGAAACAGTACTTACCAAATAATTCATAGTAACAAGTAGCTGGATCAGCTTCCTCTAGAGAAATTTTGACAAACTTCTTATTTTTCACGATTTTGACATTTTGGATGTCCAATGCCTTAAAATCCTGTTCGAGTTCTTGAAGATATAATAGAAAATTTGAATCAGACATCCTGAAATAATCTGCAAGGTAATGAGTAGTAATAAAGAACTGATGCTCTGTTAAGAAAAGAAAAATCTCAAGTTTCGTTACATTTTTCTTCTTTAGTAGAAACTTTTTGATTGCTTCTTGTGTTTGCATTTGAATTCCTCCGATTGAAAATTTTACTGAAAATTTCTTGATTTTGCACAAAAAAACAGTAAATCTCTCGTATCAATCTATATTATCTTATGTTTAACATAATAATGATATCAAACAGGAGGAATTCTCATGAAATATTTAAGTCTTCTATTTGCTTCCGCTGTACTCACTAGTTTTGCAGTACCTGTAGAAGCTGCACAAGCAGAAGAGCAGCCAAGAAACGAAGTAGCTCAGCTCGCTTCACGATCAGGTTGGGCTAATGTCAATCAAATCAAATTTTTAGAAGAACATGCTTCAGCTAACTCTGGGATTATGAAAATCAGCTTAGGCGAAACAGTCACAGTGAAAGCTTTAGTGACCTATTCAGGAGACATTCAACCAATCTTACAATCCGTCGTCCAATTTGAAAACGTCGATCCAGCGTTGAAGATCGAACATGATCCAACGACACTCGTATTTAACAATAAAGTGGCTACTTTTACGTTTCACATCACGTTGACTCAACCAATCAATCGACCAGCGTTGTTTACTGTAAAAGTCGCAGATGGCCAACCTGGGGATCGCCAATTCTTAACACCATATAGTCAACGTCAAACAGTTGAACAAAAAGCAGGTGGCTCTGGGGGCGTCAGTGAACCCGATCCTATACCAGAGAACCCAGATGAAAACCCAGATGTAACACCAGAGAATCCAGACGAAAATCCAGATGTAACACCTGAGAACCCAGACGAAAACCCAGATGTGACACCAGAGAACCCAGATGAAAATCCAGATGTAACACCAGAAAACCCAGACGAAAATCCGGATGTAACACCAGAGAACCCAGATGAGAATCCGGATGTAACACCAGAGAATCCAGACGAAAATCCAGATGTAACACCGGAGAATCCAGATGAAAACCCAGATGTAACACCAGAGAACCCAGACGAAAATCCTAGTATCAAACCAGAAAAACCAGAGGGGAATAGTGGCAATTATGAAGGGGAAGGGGAAGAGGATAAAAAAGAAGTCATTGAACCGCAACCCGATATTGATCATAAAAAGACACCAATCACAAAACCTGATAAAGTAGTAACAGATAATAAACTGGTGGATCAAATCAAAAAGCAACCAGTTTCATTGATTGAAACAAAACACATTTCAGTCGCTAAAGAAAACTCTGCTATTGTAAAAGAGAGCCAACCAAGCGTAAATGAAAATCGCACGTTGAAACAAGAGTCAAACCACATAATTCCTATGAAACAAGCTGTAGAATCAACGAAAGAACTACCTAAGACTAGTGAAAATAAAACTAGTTCAATGTGGATCTTAGGTCTTTTGATTTTAGGAATGAGTTTCTTTTCATTTAGAAAAATCAATGAGTAATTAGAGAACTCCAATTTCAAAAAATAGCGATCAAATCCGAAAATGCAAAATGGCATATTGGATTTGATCGCTTTTATTTTTCTAAAAAATACTTCTAGTATGACTTCTTTTCTTTAGAAGTGTACTTACTAATTGACATAGTGGATCTGCTCTTCTTCAATTAGTGGATAGGTTAGTAATTCTTTACTATCTAAATCTTCTTTTGTCATATCGACTGCATTTATCTGGCTATTTGAATAAGTGGTGTAGTAATAGATTCCTTTATCCATGTTACAGCAAGAAGAATAGATCGTATATTCAAATTGACCATTGCCGACATCACAAAGGCCTTTTTGTTGTTCAACAGATTTTAGGATATGGAAGAATTGACTCACACTTTCCTGTTCCGTACTTGCTTTAACCGAATTCAATTTTGTAAAAGCTACTTTGACAAAACGAGAGGCAGAAGATAGATCCCCAGGCAAACCTAAGCCACCCATCCCACGAGAATAGACCGACAAATCAAGTTGATCTGAGAAATGATTTTTAGGCGTAGTTGTCGACACGGATCGATAGTTATTCAAATTGAATAATTGATAATCAAAAGTCGGATTATTCGTCAATACACCAATCGGGTTATCATAGATCTTTAATCCTTCGGCAACGGATTCAATGACAATGGATTTTTCTTGATCTGCTAATAGCCAATGTAGGGGAGATAAAGGTAGTTCTTCACTAAAATTGATGTTGACTAAATTGATATCTGCTAGTAATGCACGAGCTTCTTCCACGTTTTTACATTGACTCAGTATCCAAGGAATAAATTCAAACGGGGAAATATTTGTCTTTTCAGGATCTTCATCAAAGAAATGAGCATTTCCAGGGAAATTTAAGCCAGCCATGCTCAAGCCTTTTTCATTTGTTGCATCATAATAGAGAGGGTAGTTGTCAACAACTGCTGCCATACCGATGATTGCATAATGCGATGTTTGTTTTGGGACTTTCCGATAAACAAAAGGGAAATTTCTGGGAGTGATCGTCACCTGTTCATTATAAGAAATCTCTAAATCCAAATTACGTCCAAAATAATGATCATTTGTTGTGTAAGTAATAGATGTACACATTATAATAACCTCCTTTGTTTAATTCTATATTAAGACGAATTAAGAAAAATTTCTAACAATACGATTATTCACCGTTATAAATATATAAACGAGCAGACAAAAAAACTCGGTAATTAGCTTACCGAGCATGTTGTTCTTTATTAAAGTTTTTTAGCATTTTTTTAGTCAAATAAAGTAGCATCGCTAATTCTTCTTCCTCTAAAGGTAAGAAATCAAGAATTTTTTCAGGGATGTCTTTTGCTTGATCTTGTAATGCTTGACCGGCGTCTGTCAAAGAAAGGATAGTCACCCGTTCATCGGAATCGTCTCTTTTACGATTGATATACTGCTTGCTAGCTAATTTCTTTACAACAGGCGTCAAAGTTCCTGAATCTAAACATAATATCTGTCCCAACTCTTTCATAGTGATTTGTTTTCTCTCCCATAAAACAAGTAGAACAAGATATTGTGTATACGTTAGATCCAGTGGCTTTAACAAAGGCGCATAGTAACGTGTAATTTCTTTAGAGGTGGCATATAAGGGAAAGCATAATTGATTTTTTAATAATAACTCCTCCAAAATAGACCACCTCCTAATGTGCTACTTCATAGCATACTTGTTTTTTCTAAAAAAATCTAGCCCTCAACAGCTGTTAAAGTGACTTCGATATTGCCAGCTGTCGCTTTTGAATAAGGACAAACTTTGTGTGCAGCTTCTAGCAATTCTTGAGTTTCTTCAAGTGATAGACCTTCCACAGAACCTTCGATCTCAACGCCTAAAACAAAGCTCATTTCGCTTTCTGCGTATAAAGATACTTGTGCACTGATCGTTGATGCACCTTCGATATTTTTTTGTGTTTTGATCAAGTCTAATGCGCTGTTGAAACAAGCACTAAAACCTGCAGCAAATAATTGTTCTGGATTTGTTGCATTTTCAACGCGTTTACCAGGAGCTGCAATATTTAACTCAAATGAGTTGTCTGGGCTGTGCACTTCCCCAGAACGTCCGCCAGTATTGATCATTTTTGTTGAGTACATTTTTTTCATTAAAAACACTCCTTGCTTTTTATATTTGATACAATTAGATTGTACACAATTTAATTGAAGAGAGCAACTAAGTTGTTTATAAAAAAAGCTATTTCTGGTTTTAACATTAAACCAGAAATAGCTTTTTAAAGAAGTATTCACATCTGTTTAGTTTCTAGCATCATTCAATCGGGTGATAAGTAAAGCCTCTACCCATAACTTCCGCTACACTGTTGACGATGACAAAAGCATTCGGATCGATCTCTTCGATCAATGGTTTGACTTTGGAGAACTCTTGGTCTGTCACTACCATCAATAAGATTTCTTTTGGCAATTGGCTATAGCCACCTTGCGCTTCGATAATCGTCAATGTCCGACCAATTTCACTGATCAGGCGTGTTTGGATCTCAGCTAGATGGTTCTCGCTGAAAATCATGATTGATTTTTGACGGTTCGTTCCGGTCTCAATATAGTTCATCACGATCGAAGTGATCACGATTGATAGAATCGCATAAAGGAATTCATCGAATCCGAAGACAAACAAGGTCAATGAAACAACTACGGCATCGGTCATCAAAAGTCCAATCGAGGGACTCAAGTTGAAATATTTTTTGAAGATAAGGGGAGGGATGGTGGTACCACCACTGGATGAGTTGTTTTTGTATAAAATGGCTACACCTAAAGCGAAGATCGCACTACCAAAAATGACAGATAATAAACGATCTGAAGTGATCATATACTCTGGAACGATCTCAACGATCGTGGGAAAGACGATACTACCAAATAAGACTTTGAAGAAAGGTTTTTTTCCTAAGAAAATCAATGCTAAGATCAGCATGATGACATTTAACACGAGGATGACGGTGGCACGATTAAATCCTAAAGCGAACTCAAGTAAGATCCCGAGACCGCTGACTCCACCAGCTGCGATATGATGTGGGCCTAAAAACATGTTGATACTGATGGCTAAAATAGTTAATGCAAATACTATTTTGATATATGTCCAAATTATATTTCTACCTTTTTTCATTCATTCACTTCCTACTATTCATTTATTTCTAACTATCTTTATTATACCTTAATTTTGTGTAAAAGTTAACATGAATGAAAAAGAAAGTTAGCTAAACCTAACTTTATAAGGTTGTTATCTATTCTATAATCAATCATGCGAATAAAAATGGATAAATTTAGTTGACCATCAACGTGCATTGACCAATGGCGATTTTTAAATCGTTATCCAAATAGACAGTTGCTCGCCAAAAATGCAGATTCTTCCCAATCTTTTCAGGATGTGCTACTACTCGTAACGTACCAGAAGAGGCTTTGTTCAAATGCTGGACATGAAGATCGACGCCAACAGCAAAATGGGGAGCTGATAAGTGTTGATTTGCCCCGATACTACAAGCCGTTTCGATCAACACTCCGCTGATTCCTCCATGCAAATAGCCAAAGGGTTGGTGATGCGTGTCAGCAATCGTCAAAGCCAGCTGGACTTCTTCTGGCGTGACAGATAATGTTTCAATTCCTAAGTGTTGTAATAGATCCATAGCGACTCTCCTAACTTGTTTTTTTTAGTATAACAGAAATTCTAAATTTATTTTAAGATTTTCAAACGTTTTCTTTATTCTTGTGTATAATAAATTTAATGAATTTTAGGAGGATATAGAGATGAGAGAATGGAAGACAATTAAGGAATATGATGAGATCCTATTTGAACAATATGGGAAAATCGCAAAGATAACGATCAACCGACCAGAAGTCCATAACGCTTTTACGCCGAAAACAGTTTTTGAAATGATCGAAGCTTTTACAATCAGCCGTGATCGCCAAGATATCGGAGTGATTATTTTAACAGGTGCAGGAGACAAAGCCTTCTGTTCAGGTGGTGACCAAAAGGTTCGAGGAAATGGTGGTTATGTTGGTGAAGACCAGATTCCGCGTTTAAATGTGTTAGATTTGCAACGATTGATCCGTGTGATCCCTAAACCAGTGATCGCGATGGTCAAAGGTTGGTCGATCGGCGGTGGAAATGTCTTACAACTTGTGTGTGATCTCACAATTGCTGCTGAAAATGCGAAATTTGGTCAAACAGGCCCTAACGTTGGTAGCTTCGATGGGGGATATGGTTCCGGCTATTTAGCACGTGTTGTCGGCCATAAAAAAGCCAAAGAAGTTTGGTTCATGACGAAGCAATATAGTGCGGAAGAAGCGCTAGCGATGAATTGGATCAATACAGTCGTTCCAATCGAGCAAGTAGAAGACGTGACGATCGAATGGGCGGAAGAGATGTTGAAGAAAAGCCCATTAGCTTTACGAATGATCAAAGCAGCGATGAATGCCGATACAGATGGACTAGCGGGTATCCAGCAACTAGCTGGCGATGCAACGCTTTTATATTACACGATGGATGAAGCACAAGAAGGGCGCGACGCATTTAAAGAAAAAAGAGAACCTGATTTTGATCAATTCCCTAAATTCCCTTAATCGAAACCCAAAAAGCTGGTTGCAACAACAAGCAATGCTTCATCCTGATGCACCAGCTTGTCAGTGGAATGATGAATGTTTGACTTTTGGTGAGTTGTCATCAAAAGTCAAGAGTTATGCGGACTATTATCACCGAATATTACCTGAGTCTAGCAAGCGAGTTGCCTTATACAGTGAGAATGACCTGACTGCTTATTTATCGATCTTAGCATTATGGGAGTTAGGAAAAGAGATCCAATTTGTCAACACACGCTTAACAGCAAATGAAATCAATGAACAGTTAGCAGATGCCGAGACTTCCATTCTGATTTCTGCCAAAAAAATCATGATCAACGAGCAAGTCACTATACACCCGTTTCCTGATTCTTCTGAATTACGCGAGTTGCTGTCAGAAGAGTGGTTTGATAATGGGTACCAAGAACAAGAGGTCGCTTCGATCATGTATACATCTGGCACGACAGGAAAACCAAAAGGCGTACCGCAAACATTTGCCAATCACTTTGCCAGTGCCCAAGCAACTTCATTAAGTTTAGGTGTTGAAGCGTCAGATAGCTGGGTTTGTTGTGTCCCACTCTATCATATCAGTGGTCTCTCTATTTTGTTACGCTCCCTCGTTTTAGGTATCCAAGTCATTTTACTACCGGGATTCGCTCCTCAGCAAGTGCATCAACTACTGATGAATGGAAAAGGTACCTATATTTCTTTAGTCACAAAAATGTTAAAAGATCTTGAACCATTGATTCCAGATCGTGGCTATTCTCCCTCATTTAAACACGTATTATTGGGGGGCGGACCAGGAGAAGAACGTGTGATCCATTCTTGTCTAAAAAAACAGGTACCTGTGATGCTTTCTTATGGAATGACGGAGACTTGCTCCCAGATCGTCGCGTTGCCTCCTGAAGCAGTTCTGACAAAAATAGGCTCTTCTGGCAAAGCTTTGTCTGGAGTATCGATCCATATCCAAAAGAATACGAAGACAGAGCAAATGGGTGAAATTTTAGTTAAAGGACCTTCAATCGTCCAATGTTACTTGAATCAAGTCAGCCCAGAGTCATGGACAGAAGATGGCTGGTTCCATACCGGTGATTGGGGATACCTCGATAAGGAAGGGTACCTTTACATTGTCAGCCGAATGAGTGAACGGATTATTTCGGGCGGAGAGAATATTTTTCCAGTCGAAATTGAGCGGGTACTTTTAGCTAGCGATAAAATTGCTGAAGCTATCGTTGTTGGTTGTCCTGATGATACTTGGGGACAAACGCCCGTTGCATATGTCAAACTGCGGGAACCGCTAGTTGATGGTGAGCTTAATGAGGCGTTGACCTCCTTAGCACGCTACAAACACCCGACTCAAATCTATTCTGTTTCTGAAATACCGAAAACAGCAACGGGTAAACCAATCAAACGTCTTTTTATGACAAAAGAAAGAGTGAAATATATTGAATATCAAATTAGATAGCTCAATGGATGATCAACTTTTAAAAAAATACCGCTATTTTACTTATAGCTATCACTTAGCAAATCAAACTTCAAAAAAACTTTTTCGTTTTCTACCTTCTGATGGCGAACGATTTTATTGGTCTACTCCGGACAGGAAATTTGAACTATTAGGAATGGGCGAGAATTTATTTGATCACACAAAGATCTATACACCAATGGCCATTCAAGATTTTTCTAAAGAGTTTTGCAAAAGTTTTTTAAACGTCTCTAAAAACGGAGCAACGCCTTTGTTGTTTGGCGGTTTTCCTTTTGACCAATCGAACCAAAAAGAAAACATCTGGGGAGAGCTTGAAAGAGGTCTGTTTATCCTCCCAAGTATTTTGCTTAGAAAAGTTGATTCTACCATCGAAGTAGTGTTGACCGTTGCATCAGATGGGATATCTCGAGAGGAACTTTTAAAAGACTTTGAGAGTTTGGCAGAAATAATCAAGGGTTTATTTGATGATAAGAAACAAGAACCTGTTACTAATCAACTGACTTCAGCGGAAGAATTAGATGTTTCGATTTTTTTGGAAAATGTCCAGAAAGCGAAGCAAAGTATAGGATTCAAAGAGACCTTACTGAAAAAAGTAGTGTTAGCTCGACAAATGAAGATTCAAGGTTCTTTTGGTTCAGTTCCTAATATTCTCCAAAACTTAACCGAACAACAACCGCATACGTATCTGTTTCTTGTAGCTTCCAATCAACATGCGTTTGTTGGGGCTACCCCTGAGCGTTTGATCCAAGCGACAGAAAAACAATTTAGGACCGCAGGGATTGCCGGTTCCGCGCCTAGAGGGTCGACGCCACAAAAAGATGATGAAATCGGCAAAGAACTTTTAAAAGACTTTAAAAATACACAAGAACATGGGATCGTTACCGACAGATTAGCGGGTCAATTAGCGGAGATCGTGACTGGGGAAGTGTCGGTCTCTTTACGCCAATTATTGAAAAATCGCGACATCCAACATTTGTCGATGACTTTTTCTGGCGATCGAAAAGAAGGTGTTTCATTGATTGATGCTGTCGAAATGATTCATCCTTCGCCAGCATTAGGTGGAGAACCTAAAGAATTAGCACTGCAATGGATCAAAGAACATGAGCCTTTTGGCAGAGGACTTTATGGCGCACCAATTGGCTGGTTAGACCTGATCAATGATGTGGGTGAATTTGCTGTAGGAATCCGCTCGGGAATCTTAAATGAAACCGAAGGAATGTTGTATGCAGGGTGTGGCATCGTCGCAGATTCTGACCCTGAGACTGAAAGACAGGAAACTTTGCTAAAATTCCAACCAATGCTTAGAGGGGTGAAGGGATGAATCAACAACAAGAAATGACTGCGTATTTATTGGCTTTCATCAAAGGGATGAAAGATGGTGGACTTAATCATGTGGTGATCAGTCCTGGCTCACGGTCGACACCACTTGCATTATTACTTCATAGAGACCCTGAGATCAAAACAATGGTCAACGTTGATGAGCGCTCCGCTGCGTTTTTTGCACTAGGCATGGCGAAAGCATTGAAGCAACCAGTCGGTGTTCTTTGTACCTCGGGAACTGCCGCTGCGAATTTCTTTCCAGCTGTTTGTGAAGCAAAAGCTACGAACATTCCGTTGCTGTTGTTGACAGCGGATCGGCCACCAGAAGCCAGAGGTGTAGGGTCACCACAAACGATGGATCAACAAAAATTGTTTGGTTCGCATATCAAGAAGTTTATCGAAATGGCACTTCCTGAAGGTACTCCGGAAATGTTGCGGTATAGCCACTGGCACGGTGCCAATTGTGCGAGTGAAGCAATGCGGGTTCCGGCAGGACCTATCCAGATCAATTTTCCTTTTAGAGAACCTTTGTTGCCTGACTTGGCTTATTCCCTAGATGACTCTTTTCACACAAAACAAGCGATTGCTCAAACTGCATCAAAGCAAGCACCAGAGCTTGCCGATTGGCTATCAAAAAAAGGTTTGATGATCGTTGGTAAAGAGTTATCACCAGATGAAGCAAAAGAGTTAGTTTCTTTAGCGACGTATTTACAATGGCCGATCATAGGGGATCCATTGGCGAATCTCGCTGCTTGTCAGCAAGTGAGTGGTGCTTACATGCCACATGCGGACTTGATTTTTGCTGGCTCTGTTCCTGAAACACCCGAAGTCATTTGGCAATTTGGGAATTTACCAGTTGCTAAAAACGTGATGCTTTATTTAAAAAAATATCATCAAACGATCTCTGACTATGTCTTGATCGATGACGAGGAATGGCGCGATCCTTTACACTTAGGAACGAGTTTTATCCAACGCGATATTACTGGTTTTTGTAAACAGGTATTCGCTTCTGCGACTTCTGTGAACTTTTCTCCTGAGAATAACGAGTGGTTGGATAAGTGGAAAAAAGTCCGAGAAAACGCGAGTCAAGTGATCGCTGAAGAACTAGCCTTGGAACAGTGGAGCGAAAGTAATGCCAGCTGTCAGTTGTTTCAACTGATACATTCAGAAGAAGCCTTGTTTTTGTCTAATAGTAACGCCATTCGATTTGTCGATCGCTTTGCTTCACCTGTGGCAAAATCATTTTCAATCTATGGCAATCGAGGAATCAATGGGATCGATGGATTGATTTCAACAGCTGCGGGCATTGTTGCGGCAACGAACAAGCGGATCTTTGTGTTGATCGGTGATCTAGCGTTGTTCCATGACATGAATGCCCTTGAACTCATTCGACGTTATCATTTACCGGTCACTTTAGTTGTATTGAATAACAATGGGGGCGGAATCTTTTCGTTCCTTCCTCAAAACAAGTTGGAGGAAGCCGATTTTGAGCCATTGTTTGGCACACCGCTAAACTTGGAATTAGAAAAAGTTGCAAATTTATATAATGGCTATTACGAACAACCAACTTCTCCTGAAGAGTTTAAACAAGCGATTGAAGAAAGTCGCAAGCATATGGAGTGGACTTTGATCGAAATCAAAGGGGAACAGCAAGAGCCTGTCCAACTATGGGAGAAGGTCAAGCGTCGTTATCAGGAGGCACTGGACTGATGCCATTTAAGACTATTCGTGGAGCAACCTATCATTACCGTTGGTTACACCAACCTGATCCAAAGCAACCCACGGTCGTTTGTTTGCATGGATTTACTGGAAGTACACAAACGTTTCTATTTGAGAATCCTACGTTGAATTACTTAGCGATCGATCTGATCGGACATGGAAAAACTGCAGTATACCTTCACCTTTATCGCTATCAACTGTCAGCATTAGTGGAGGATCTGTCACTTCTTCTTGCGGAACTAGAAATCCCGTCATTTTATGTATTAGGTTACTCGATGGGCGCACGTGTCGCTCTTGCTTGGGCGATCGAGCGCCCACAAGGGATCGAAGGGGTGATTTTAGAAGGAGGAACTGCTGGTATTGCAGATGAGCAGCAACGACATTACCGTAAAATCGCTGATCGAAAACTTGCTTTACGCCTATTGAAAGAACCTTTAGTTGAGTTTGTGAACTATTGGGAAAAACTCCCGCTCTTTGCTTCACAACAGGCATTATCACCTGAACAAAAAACGAAAGTAAGGAATGAACGCCTTGGTCAAAATAAATTTGGTTTAGCCATGAGTTTATATTCTATGGGGACAGGGGCTCAAAAAAACTATTGGCCAATGGTAACGACTATTGAATGTCCGGTATTGTACCTTGTTGGTCAAAAAGATACGAAGTTTCAAGAAATCGGTAAACAGCTAACAGCCACCAAAGAGACGTTTCACTACCAAATGCTTGCTGATTGCGGGCATTGTTGTCACATCGAGCAACCTTGCTTATTTGAAGCATCTGTAGTTGCTTGGATCAATGAGATCGAAAGGGGGCGCACGTCATAAAAATCGTAAACATCCACCAATACTGTTTGAGATTACCCTTAGTCACGCCTTTTAAAACGAGCTATGGTCAGTTGGAAACAAAAGCTTTTGATTTGTTGATCTTGGAAGATGAATTAGGCAATCAGGGGATTGGTGAGTTAGTTTCTTTTGAACGAGCGGACTATATTGAAGAAACGATTGACATGAGTCGTTCGGTGATTCAAAACGAACTGATTCCTCGTTTATTTGATTTAGAATTTTCACATCCTGCGGAAATATGGTCTGCTTTTAAACACACCCAAGGGAATTTTATGGCAAAATCGGCGGTAGAAACGGCGGTTTGGGATCTCTATGCTCGTCGCTTGAATGTGCCACTGCAAAAGATTTTTTCTGCTGATAGATCAAGCATTCCTGTGGGTGTGAGTATCGGCGTCCACGAGAATGTCGGTGATCTGCTGGCTACGGCAAAATCTTATGTTGAACAAGGGTATCAACGAATCAAGTTAAAAATTACTCCGGGGAATGATTTGGTTCCATTGCAAGCGTTGCGCAAGGAATATCCAGAGATCCAATTGATGGCAGATGCAAATTCTGCTTATACTTTGAGGGATTTGCCACTGTTCCAGCAAATGGATACGTTGGCGCTTGCGATGATCGAGCAACCGTTTCATCCCCGCGACTATGTCGATCATGCAATGCTTCAAAAGCAAATCAAGACAGCCGTTTGTCTTGATGAGAACATCCGAACATTGGAAGATGTTAGAACAGCTCACGCATTAGGAAGTTGTCGCGCAATCAATCTGAAGATTCCAAGGGTTGGTGGAATTACTGAAGCGTTAAAGATCGCCGAGTTTTGTCAGAGGAATGAGTTGCTGGTTTGGTTAGGCGGAATGTTTGAATCTGGAGTCGGTCGCGCACTCAATCTGCATTTTGCTAGTCAGAATTGTTTTACTTTTCCAGGAGATCTATCCGCCTTTGATCGTTATTTCCATGATGATATCGTTGAACCAAAGGCAACAATCAACAATGGCCAATTGGCAGTTCCTGATCAACCTGGGATTGGTGTAATCTGGCAAGAAGAACAGTTGCTAAACTATTCGTATGATAAGAAAACATATGTTAAAAAATAAAATCAAGAAGGTGAAGAACACCCGTTTACGAGGTGATGTTTCTTCATCTTCTTTTTTTAACCAAAAATCTTGTTACCGATAACATAAATGTAAGCGTTGTCTTTCGGTGATTTATCTTTTATAGTTGTTTTTGTTAACTGAAAGACAAGGGAGGAGTAACATGAATACTGCATCAATTTATCATCGACCAGAAAGTGAATTTGCCTATTTATATAGCGACACGACTATGCGGATTCGCCTACGTACCAGTAAAGACGATGTCAAACAGGTCTATGTGATCAGCGGTGATCCGTATACGATTTTTTCAAAAAATTGGTATTTAGAAGAAGTTCCCATGAAAAAAGGGCTTAGTACACTTCTTCATGATTATTGGGAAATCGAGTTGACGAGTGATACTAGAAGATTACAATACGGATTCCATATCGTCGGAATCGATGGAATGGACTGTTTTTACGGAGATCAAGGGATATTTCCTTATCAAGAGGAAACATTGGCAAACGCAAACTACTATTTCCGTATGCCATATTTCCAACAAATCGATCGCTTCATGGTTCCTGAATGGGCAAAACAAACGATTTGGTACCAAATATTTCCTGAACGGTTTGCCAATGGCGATCCTGCAAATGATCCTAAAGATACGTTGCCTTGGGGAAGTAAAGATCCAGATCGCGAAGATTTCTTTGGTGGCGATCTTCAAGGGGTGATCGATCATCTCGACTATTTAGCCGACCTAGGAATCACAGGGATATACTTCTGTCCTGTTTTTGAAGCAACATCTAATCACAAATACGATACGATCGATTATTATGCGGTCGATCCACAGTTTGGCGATAAAGAACTTTTAAAAGAGTTGATCACAAAAGCACACGAAAAAGGAATCCGCATCATGTTGGATGCTGTTTTCAATCATATGGGCAGCCATTCACCACAATGGCAAGATGTGATCGAACATGGGGAAGAATCACGCTACAAAGACTGGTTCCATATCCATTCCTTCCCAGTAGATTCTTATGAACTGACTGATGTTCCTGATACAGCTGAAAACTTAGCGTATGATACTTTCGCTTTTACGCCATTTATGCCAAAACTCAATACAGCGAATCAAGAAGTCCAAGAGTACCTATTGGATATTGCTACGTATTGGGTCAAGGAATTTGATATCGATGGCTGGCGATTAGATGTTGCCAATGAGGTCGACCATCATTTTTGGAAAAAATTCAGAGAAGCAGTTACCTCAATCAAACCAGATATCTATATCTTAGGTGAGATCTGGCATTCTTCTCAAGCTTGGTTACAAGGAGATGAATTCCATGCGGTGATGAATTACGCCTTTATGGATTCCATCAAAGATTATTTTGTCCATAAAAAAATCACGCCAACGCAAATGGTCAGCGGCATGAACCATCAGCAAATGCTTTATCGCGACCAAGTCAATGAAGGAACATTCAACCTTTTGGATTCCCACGATACAGCAAGAATCTTGACCTTGTGTAAAGAGGACAAAGAGTTGATGAAATCCGTTTTAGCCTTTATGTTCTTACAAAAAGGGGCACCTTGTATCTACTACGGAACTGAAATTGGTATGACTGGTCATGATGATCCAGATTGCCGAAAATGTATGATTTGGGAAAAAGATCAACAAGATCTTGAACTAAAAGGATTCGTGAAAGAATTGATCTGTGTACGGAAACAGATTCAAGAAATATTGATTCAAGGAGACATGACTTGGCAATCAGTCGATGATAAAAATGAACAGCTTTATTTAACTCGTCATTTCAATCAGCAAACGATCCATGCTTACTTCAATCAAGGGACGGAAGCATACATGGTCGATTTGGAAAATGATGTGTTGTTCAATCAAAATTGCGACATCTTAAAAGATGGCAAAGCAGAAATCCACCCGAATGGATTTTTGATCCTTTGTTAACTTGTTATCGGTAACATAGAGAAAGCGTTTGCAAATAGAACTTTTATCGACTTATAATCAAATTGTAAAGAGTAACAGAATAGAATCGGAGGAAAGAAAATGAGTAAACAGTTGCTTAAAAAATTAGGGTTAGGTGCTTTATCTTTAGGTTTTATCGGTGGACTTGCTGCATGTGGCAATGGCGGATCATCCACTAGCTCAAGCGAAGAAGATAGCAAAACATTGACGATTTCAGTTGATGCCGGTTATACAGACTATGTCAATGAAATCAAAACAAAATTTGAAGAAGACAACGATGTAGAAATCAAATTAGTCGAAAAAGACATGTTTGAACAATTGGAATCGCTTGCGCTTGATGGCCCCGCTGGAAAAGCGCCAGATGTTATGATGGCTGCTTATGACCGTATCGGTGCATTAGGTCAACAAGGGCACTTGGCAGAAGTTCAATTGGGTAATGAAGCAGATTACGATGATACAGATAAAGCGCAAGTGACTTTTGAAGATAAAATCTACGGCGCACCGGCTGTAATTGAAACCTTGCTTTTATACTATAACAAAGATTTAGTTGATACAGCACCAACAACTTTCGAAGATTTGGAAGCGTTAGCAAAAGATGAACGCTTTAATTTTGAATCAGAAGAAGGTAAAAATACTGGTTTCTTAGCAAAATGGACTGATTTTTATTATTCATATGGTTTGATTTCAGGTTACGGCGGTTATGTCTTCGGTGAAGATGGAACAGACCCATCTGAAATTGGTTTGAACAATGCAGGGGCGGTTGAAGGAATCACTTATGCAACAGATTGGTTCCAAAACGTTTGGCCTAAAGGAATGCAAGATATCAAGAGTGCTGGCGACTTTGTCAACCAACAGTTCATGTCAAATAAGGCAGCAGCAATCATCGATGGTCCATGGCAAGCGCAAACATACCAAGAAAATGACATCAATTATGGCGTATCAAAAATTCCAACATTGAATAATGGTGAACCTTATCAACCATTTGGTGGGGGTAAAGGTTGGGTCGTAAGTAACTACTCTAAGAATAAAGAAGTTGCTCAAAAATGGTTAGACTATGTGACTAATACTGAAAACCAAGAAAAATTCTTTGAAATGGTCAACGAAGTACCAGCAAACCAAACCGCGCGTGAAACAGCAAAAGGAACAAATGACGAGTTGACTACTGCAGTGATCGAACAATACGAAACAGCACAAGCAATGCCAAACATCCCAGAAATGGCAGAAGTTTGGACAGGTGCCGAAAACTTGATGTTCGATGCAGGTTCAGGTAGAAAAACACCGAAAGAATCTGCGGATGATGCGGTGAAAACGATCAGTGAAGCAATCGAGCAAAAATACTAATTAAATCATAACGATCATCAAAAAGGTTGGAGCTGTGAAGGAAATTGCTTCTCAGCTCCATGTTTTACCTTTGTTGAAAGAGGAAATTTTTACAAAAAGGGGCGCTTCAATACTTAGCACCTGTTTAAGTAACAAGAGGGGGGAACACCATGCAACAAGAAGATACAGCTGTCAACGTCAAAGGTACGATGCTCCGTTCCATCATTCCAGGACTAGGTCAATTTGCAAATGGGCAAACGTTCAAAGGGATCATCTTTTTAGCACTATTTATCGGATTTATCATTCAAATGGTTTTAGGCGGTTTTCAATCCTTAGTTGGGTTAGTGACATTAGGTAGCGTGCCAATGGAAGACCATTCATTATTTATTTTGATCCAAGGAACTTTGCAATTGATTTTGACTGCTTTGTTTTTACTTTTTTATTTCATTAATATTTTAGACGCAAAGCGTGTCGCAATTATGAGAAAAGAAGGGAAAAAGATCAATCGGACAATGAAGGAAGTCATACATAATGTAGGTGATGAAGGCTTTCCTTATCTCTTGACACTTCCAGCATATTTACTGATGATCTTCACAATCATCTTCCCAGTTTTAGTGACATTATTTACTGCATTTACAAACTACGATTTCAAACACATTCCACCAGCAAGCTTGATCGACTGGGTAGGTGCCGAAAACTTTTTCAGTATTTTCTTCTTGAGTTCTTATCGTAATACGTTTGTAGCGGTTTTCTCTTGGACAGTTATCTGGACACTTTGTGCGACTACTCTACAAATCACGCTGGGAGTATTCACAGCAGTGATCGCCCATCAGAAATTCATCAAGTTCAAGCGTATTTTTGGTATCATTTTCCTTTTACCATGGGCAGTTCCAGCATTTATCACAATCATGAGTTTTTCGAATATTTTCAATGACAGTGTTGGAGCAATCAACACACAAGTCATCCCATTCTTGAATAATCTCCCATTTGTTGACATTGCTTCTGTTCCTTGGAAGACTGATCCGAATTGGACAAAAGTTGCGATCATCTTGATCCAAGGTTGGTTAGGTTTCCCATATATCTATGTGATGGTCACAGGGATCTTACAATCGATTTCGGAAGATCTGTACGAAGCAGCGAAAATCGATGGTGCGAATGCCTGGCAGCGTTTCTCAAGCATTACACTTCCAGCGATTTTTCTTGTCGCAGCACCAACGTTCATCACACAATATACAGGGAATTTCAACAATTTCTCCATGATTTATCTCTTCAATAATGGTGGACCAGGAAGTGTCGGTGGTGGCGCAGGCTCAACGGATATTTTGATTTCATGGATCTATAAATTGACCACAGGGACGTCTCCGCAATATTCGATGGCCTCAGCTATCACTTTGATCATTTCAATGATCGTGATTGCCGTTTCTCTGTTGGTATTCAAGAAAACTAATGCGTTCAAAATGGAGGACTAGTCATGAAAAAATTTAGTACAAGTGCTAAGTTCCAACGGAGACTTTCGCATTTTTTCACTTATGTATTTTTGATCCTATTATCGATCATTATCATCTATCCGTTACTGATCACGGCAAGTACTGCCTTCAAATCAGGAAATATCGCAGCCTTTAGTTTAGATCTAACCGGCGATTGGACGTTGGATAACTTTTCTCGATTATTCAACGAAACACTTTATGGTACTTGGTATAAGAACACCTTGATCATTTCTGTGTTGACAATGGTCATTCAAGTAACGGTCGTCACACTTGCCGGCTACACGTATAGTCGTTACCGTTTCATCGGACGAAAATCGAGCTTGATGTTCTTTCTAGTGATCCAAATGGTGCCAACAATGGCAGCATTGACCGCCTTTTACGTGATGGCCTTTCTACTAGGTGCCTTAGACCGTTATTGGTTCTTGACGATGATTTATATCGGTGGCGGGATCCCGATGAATACATGGTTAATGAAAGGGTACTTCGATACAGTACCAATCGATTTAGATGAATCAGCCAAACTAGATGGTGCTGGTCATTTTAGGATTTTCGGGCAGATCGTCTTGCCATTAGTGAAGCCAATGATCGCCGTTCAAGCGCTTTGGGCATTCATGGGACCATTCGGTGACTTCATGTTGGCACGTTTCCTCCTTCGTACACCAGAAAACCAAACAGTTGCTGTTGGGTTGCAAACGTTTATCTCTGATGTGACCAACCAACGTGTTTCACTGTTTGCGGCAGGAGCGATTTTGATTGCTGTTCCAATTTGTTTATTGTTCTTCTTTTTACAAAAAAACTTTGTGACCGGACTGACATCAGGCGGTACCAAAGGTTAGGAGTCGTTTGCTATGGATAAATTTCCACTCAATTACTTTTCAAGCTTAAGAAGTCCAAAACAGTTGTTTTTAGGCAGAAAACAGCTCACTTGGCCAAAATTTATCGTGATCTTCCTGTTTTTGATTTCTTTTATGGTCATGCCGGTCACTTTATTTTATGCGAATCAAGTCTCTGCGATCCCGATGGAACAATTTTTATCGGTGAATACATTGATTGACCAAGAAGGCGTTGACCGTTTGCGAGAGCTTCAACTGTCGAATGGGCAATTATCTGCCGAATCAGAGATCATCAGCGTGACGAATGATGCCATCATCGGCACAGCGTTGACTGCTAAAGAAACGGCAGAAAGAGGAGCGTCGATCAACTTTGAAGATACCCGTTGGACGATCCGTCAAGAAGAGGACGGGCGAACAAGAGAATATTCCATGTCGTATCCTTCCTCATTTGATTTCGCAAGAATCACGAGTCCACAAGAGTTTGAACAGTTTTTAGAGAATGAATTTTATGCGAGCAATCGTCCGATGATCATTTTATCTTATAGCTTGACCTTAGGTATTCTATTGTTTATCATGACCGCCTTGATTTTGTTCGGCGCGGCCTTCTTCTTATGGCTAACAAGAAAAAGTAAATTTTCTTCTATTAGTACCTTCAAAGAGAGTGCAAATCTAATGTTGAATGTTTTAGGTGTGAGTTCAATCATTGCTGGCTTGGTCGGTTTCATTCATTTTGACTTTATATGGATGATGGGGATCCAGTCGACAGTAGCAGTTCTCTTGTTACTATGGATCTTTGCTAAAACAGGATTCAAAGATTCGAAAGCGATCCAAGTATGATCGAATAAAAAATGAAGAATGTAAATGGCTTAAACAGAGATGTTGGGGCCGTTACATTCTTCTTTTTTGTTTCTGAAATTTTCAAAAAGCTTTTATTTATTACATGTAATCTGTTGATTCTTTGACAAAATAGGTATAACGTAATAGTGTACTTTTTGTTTTTAGGAGGATCATTATGTTAGAAAAAACAATCTATCATCAACTATTTTCACACTCTTTTTCACTTCCAGTAGAAGTCGTGTATTGGGATGGAACAACGAAACAGTATGGAGATACCGATAACCCTCCACAAATCAAAATCACTTTCAATGAAGAAATCCCAATCAAAGAGTTGACTAAAAATGCCTCACTTTCTTTAGGTGAAGCATATATGGATCAACGAATCGAAATCGAAGGCAACATCCAAGCCTTGATCAACGATGCCTATCAACATGCGGATAGTTTCTTGCGGAGCAAAGATTATCTGAAATGGCTGCCTAAAAAAGAAAAACACACGAAGCAACAAAATAAAGCGGACATCCACGCCCACTATGATCTGGGCAATGATTTCTATCGGTTATGGCTTGATCCAACATTGACGTATTCGTGTGCTTATTTCAATACACCGGAAGATAGCCTTGAACAAGCGCAAATCAATAAGGTGCATCATATTTTAGATAAGTTATTCCTCAAAGAAGGGGAAACGCTGTTGGACATTGGTTGTGGTTGGGGAACATTGCTATTTACTGCTGCAAAAGAATACCATGTCAAAGCAACAGGCATTACATTAAGCGAAGAGCAATACAACTTTATTACCAATAAGATCAAAGAAGAGCACCTAGAAGACCAATGTCGTGTTTTTCTAATGGATTATCGTGACATGAAAGAGGAGACATTTGATCATATCACGAGTGTCGGGATGTTTGAACATGTCGGATCAGATAATCTGCCAGAATATTTCAAAGTAGTCAAAGATCTGTTAAAACCGAAAGGAACTGCCTTGATCCACGGAATCAGCCGACAACAAGGTGGCGCAACGAATGCTTGGATCAATAAATATATTTTCCCAGGAGGATATGTGCCTGGTGTAGCGGAATTGATCGAGGATATCACGGAAAATGATTTACAAGTGATCGATCTTGAAAGTTTACGTCGTGACTATCAGTGGACTTTACAACATTGGACGAAAAATTTCCATGACGTACAGCAACAAGTGACAGAAGAAATGGGCGAGCGTTTCTATCGCATGTGGGATCTTTACTTACAAGCATGTGCCGCATCATTTGAATCAAGTAACATCGATGTGATCCAATACTTGTTAGTTCATCCTGGAAACAATGAGATGCCAATGCATCGAAATTAACCAAGCAGTATGTTGTTTTTTTATATAAAAGTGAAGAACTTGTTTTTACGATGATAAGTAAAAACAGGTTCTTTTTTTGATAGAAAATCAGACTGGAGACTGATTTTCTAGGGTATTGGCTGACAGTATCTACTCTTTTAGGTATACTGATTAGTAGTTACCAAATAAAAAGGAGAATCGTTATGAAATCAAAAGTTATTTTTACAGGTTTATTTTCTTTACTATTTTTGGCAGGCTGCCAACAGAACCAAACAACTACACCAACAAGTACGACTACCCAAACTTCAGAAACAACAGTTGTTTCTTCTACAAACAAGTCAGAAAACAGTTCAACAGCTAACTCAGTGACTAGCTCAAGTGAGGCTTCTTCTTCACAATCTACAAATCCAGAGATCAAAGTTTCTGTAGAACGAGCAATCGAGTTATTCCAAAATAAATACCCTGACGCAGCAGTTACTAGTTTAGAATTAGACAGTGATTGGGGCAGCTATTTCTACAAAATCGAAGGTGTCGATGACGAAAACGAATATTCAGTAAGGATCAATGCAAACGATGAACAACTTGATGCAGAAAATCCAGAAAGATTAGATCGTGACGAGCAAAATGGTCAGAAAAAATCTGAAGATGCTTTAGATGTAAGTAACCTGATCTCAATTGAAGAAGCCGGAAAAATCGCAGTTGAAAAAGTTGGCGGAGGCACAGCGACAGATTGGGACCTTGATAAAGAGCTAGGAACTACTTATTGGGATGTAAAAGTCAAAAATGGCAACCAAACGACAAATGTAAAAATCAATAGTCAAACAGGAGAAATTTTGTCTACTGAAATCGATGATTAAGCTTCATTTGAAAAATTTTTTATTGATTTTGTTCGCTTAAATGATACACTAGAAAAAACGCTTTATTAAAAGGAGAGAAAAACTTGAGCTTAACGACTACTTTCTTAAATCATTCTTTTGAAAATCCCTTAATGAACGCTTCTGGTGTCCATTGCATGACTACAACAGAGCTAGATGAACTTGCGCAATCAAGTGCAGGTGCTTTTATCACTAAAAGTTGTACGATCAATGAGCGAGCTGGCAATCCTGAACCACGCTATTATGATGTGCCACTTGGTAGTATCAACTCGATGGGCTTACCAAACTTAGGTTTTTCTTATTATTTAGATTATGCACTGGCTTATGAAAAAGAACACGACGAAGAACAACCATTGTTTTTCTCGATTGCTGGTATGAGTGCAGAAGAAAATTTGGAGATGTTGAAGCTGATCGAAGAAAGTGATTATCAAGGAATCACTGAGTTGAATCTTTCATGCCCGAACGTTCCTGGAAAACCACAATTAGCGTATGATTTCGAGGCAACTGCGACTTTATTGAAAGAAGTCTTTCAGGTTTTCTCAAAACCATTGGGAATCAAACTACCTCCTTATTTTGATTTTGCACACTTTGATCAAATGGCGGAGATCTTGAACCAATATCCGATCGCTTATGTCAATTCGATCAACAGTGTTGGGAATGGTCTTTATATCGATACGGATACTGAGACAGTTGTTATCAAACCAAAAGATGGGTTTGGTGGATTAGGTGGCGAGTATATCAAACCGACAGCATTAGCAAATGTACGTGCGTTTTACACACGCTTAAAACCAGAAATCAAAATCATCGGTACCGGTGGTATTCGCAATGGACAAGATGCATTTGAACATTTGTTGTGTGGTGCAAGTATGCTACAGATCGGAACAGAACTTCACAAAGAAGGTGTTGCTATTTTCGACCGTATCACAAAAGAACTGGAAGCGATCATGGCTGACAAAGGCTATCGTTCAATCGATGAATTTCGTGGAAAATTACGTTCGATGTCGTAATCTCTCTTTTATCCATAGAACAAGACAAACACTTGGAGCAGTCATTTGCTTCAAGTGTTTTTTCTATCATAGGAATAAAATAAGCGTAAACATTGTTGCTTTTTCCAGCATATGAGAAAATAGCAACAAAAGAGGAGGAGACGACATGAAAGATGCGACGTATCTTGCGAATGGTTTAAAAACAAAGCAATTCAGCTCAGAAGAACTTTATCAAGAAACAAAGAAAAAAATCGAAAAACTCAATCCAGAGATCCATGCGTTCGTCACAGAGGAATCAAGCGAAGCCCAAACAAATAAGGCGCATGTGCAAGGAGACAATCATTCGTTACTCTCTGGCGTACCTTTTCCATTGAAAATGCTAGGACAGGAAAAAAAAGGCTGGTTGGCAACTTCTGGTTCACGGATTTTTGAACAGCATCGAGCATCAAAAAACTCGAATTATGTCCAAGCAGTAGAAAAGGCCGGTTTAGTACCTTTTGGGCAAACCAATGCACCAGAGTTTGGCTTTAAAAACATCACTGATCCACAGTTATACGGTCCGGCACGGAATCCTTGGAATCTTGATTATTCTCCGGGAGGATCAAGTGGTGGGGCGGCGGCAGCGGTTGCCGCAGGAATCGTGCCAATGGCTGGGGCAAGTGACGGTGGCGGATCGATTCGTATCCCTGCCTCATTTACTGGCTTGATTGGCTTGAAGCCATCAAGAGGAACGATGCCTGTGGGGCCAAATGCTTGGCGTGGTTGGCAAGGAGCGGCAATCGATTTCGGACTTACTGTGTCGATGAGAGACACGAAAGCGTTGTTCCAAGCTTTAAAAGGAACAAACAGTGGTGCACCTTATCAAGTAGCACCCGCATTTTGGCAACAACACTCTGTGAAAAAACGGTTGAAAATCGCGGTCTGTGTTGATTCTCCAATCGGCACGAAGGTGAGTGAAGAAGCGCAGCATGCTGTTCGAAAAGCGATGGTGTTTCTTGAACAAGCAGGACATGAGATCGTTGAAATGCCTTATCCTTTAGATGGGCACACATTGATCAATTCGTATTACCAAATGAATGGTGCTGAAACAGCCGCAATGATTGAATCGATTGAAAAAGGCTTGCAACGAGGAGTTGAAACTAACGAGCTTGAACCGATCTCATGGACACTATGGCAGTATGGCAAGAAACTTTCCGCAGCAGACTATGTCCATTCATTACACGTATGGGATCATGCAGCTGTTACCATGGAGACTTTATTCGAAACCTTTGATTTGTTCCTTTCACCAACTACCGCGGATACTGCACCGAAAGTCGACGCTGATTTGCAAAGTGACTCGATACGTCAACAGATGGCTGAGATGCCACATCTATCCGCAGACGCAGGGTTAGCAGTCGTTTCTGAGATGTTCGAGGAGAGCTTGACGATCACACCTTATACGCAGTTAGCAAATCTGACAGGGCAACCAGCAATCAGTTTACCGACGCATCTCAGTGCAAAAGGGTTACCGCTTGGCATTCAGTTTATGGCTGCCAGAGGAAGAGAAGATCTACTGTTCCAGGTTGGTGAATTATTTGAACAAAACGGCTTATTTCATCTGCCAGTTGGAATAGAGAATGAATAAGGGATTACTTAGAAGAAAAAACGAAAAATGTGACATTTGATCTGCATTTTTCGTTTTTTCTATGTGGTTATCGGATTGGGAAATAGTAAGGATGAGTAAAAAATAAAAATGACAGTTGGATTTTTCCGCTTTTTCAGGTAAAATGAAAAGGCGAAAGTATGTTCGGAGGTGGAGCTGATGAAAACTCCTTTAACGATCGAGCTTGAATCATCGTTGTATCATTATTGTATCGAACAAGGAGGAATCGTTGTCGAGGAAGTAACGATGCCTGATGATCATGGAATCGTTGACACATTAAGTTGTCTGACAAAATTTGATGGAACAAGAGAATGGCGCTGTTACGAGCTAAAAGTCACAAAAGCAGACTTTCGGTCAACCGCTAAACTATCTTTTGTCGGTCATTATAATTATTTTGTTTTACCTAGAAAGTTATATGAAGAAGTCCAAGGCGAGATCCCCCCAGAGATCGGTGTATTAGTTTATCGTTCTTATGCAGTAGAAGAGGAGATGCCGGTTCCTGGAACCTTTGTCATTGCCAAAAAAGCGATGCGTCGAGAACTAGGAGTAGCTGAAGACGCATTGACCAATCGCTTTATGGCCTCTTTATTCAGGGAAGTCAGAAAAGCAAAACAGATGGAGCGTGGGGTAAAATACTTCCCATCAGAACAGTTATACAAAGAACTGAAAAAACGTTCTGAAACGCAAGATCCATTCTCAAAAGAGCGCTACTATGAACGCTTTATCGAAGAAATCGAAAACCAAGCAATCAATGACTTACAAGAAGAAAATCGTGCCTTGCAACAAGAACAGGAATGGTTGCGCCAACAACGCCATATTCGACGCCTGCCAACTGAACCATTGGAGTGAACAATCTATGTATTATCCTTATTTACGTGGCAAACAATTCGATTTACTAGCTTTGAAGGAAAGCTTGAATCGAGGTCTATTGTCCTCTCAAGTCCAACCAATCATTGAGCCAGTACGTGATTCCGCGACATTAAAAAATATCATCGAATTGTTTCAAAAAAAGAATCATCCATTGATCGTGATCAAAAATCCTCAAGTGGGGCAGTTCAAATTATTTGAACAACACATCCACACGTGGGCAGTCAGTGAGAATAGCTCGTTAGCACAGGCAGAGATCATTACACCAAGTAATTATGAACAAGTGATCGAAACACCACCGCCGTTTATTATTTTTGATGGCCAACATCAGCCAAGAGAGGTGGCTATTTGGCAAGATTTAATCGCGACAAACGCAACTTTTTTCATTCCTGATTCCAGTCGCTTGCGTATGCAGTTGCCTGAAAATAAGATCATTGTCCGCGACCAATTCCAAACGAGACGTCATGTAGAATCTTATGCAGAAAAAAATGATGATTTCTTCAGTGACGATCATCTTTTCTATCAAATCGATGGTTACAACGGTTTTTCTGATTTTACGATTGAAGGAAGCCGCTATTTTGATAAAGGTTTTCCAAGTCGAGCGCTTGCCTTGCACCTTACATATGTGGATGCTTATGGAAATCTTCGAATCAAACACTTTGTTTCAGATAGCAATGATTCTGCGAAAGATCAGGCGTTGAAATTTATAGAAGCAGCAAATAAAATGTATGGTTGGTTGATGAAGAACCATCAACAAATTTTTATTACCGAAGGATTACTTGAATTAGTCAGTCTTTATCGACAACAAAAATTTCCTGGCTTAGGTGTCTTGAAAAAGTGGACTCTGATGCATCACCTCGAATTAGTCAGTCAGTTATTGGAACATCCGACAGACTGGCTGCGTAGTGGTTCAAGGGTAGATAAGTTATATGAACTGATCACGACTCAATAAAAAAGGAGCGAATATATGTACCTTAGAAAAACAACACCAAATGACTTACCTAGAGTCATGGAAATCATTGATCAAGCAGCAGCATATCTTGCTGAACAAAGGTTGCCTCAGTGGCAAGGGGAGCAAAAACCCTCAGAAAAACAAATAAACAAGGATATCGAACGACAAGAAAGCTATGTCTTGATTGATGAAGGAGTCATCGTTGGGACTGCCTCGCTTGTTGCCGGCATTGATCCAGTATATACCGCAATCGACGGAAAGTGGGAAGGCGAAGGTGAGTATCTCTCGATTCATCGAGTCGCTCTTAATCAAAAAATCAGAGGGAAAAAGATAGGGAAACAGTTATTAGAACATTTGTTGACGGTCGCCGCCTATCAAGGAGTTACCGACGTTCGAATCGATACCTTTCCGACGAACCAACCAATGGAACGAACGATCTATTCCGCCGGATTCAGTTATTGTGGAATGATCGAGTTTCCATTTACACATGGCGAACGAAAAGCGTATCAAAAACGTTTATGAATAGTTAAAAAAAGCAAACCACCTGTTTAGCGATGTTCCGCTTCTCGGATGGCTTGCTTTAAATTTTTTGCCTCGATCAACAAACTTTGATCATTTTCAAAAATAATCAATGTAGGGACGTTTTTCAATTTTTCCAGTTCTCTTTGGTCTTTTTCAAAAAGAGTTAAACGTTGTTGGATTTTATCTGGTGCATCCCCACGTAAACGAAGGCGTTCGCTTAACACTTTTTTTGACACCGTGATAAATATCGGCTGGATACAATCACCGAATGTTTCATACAAGTACCAAAAGCCTGAAGCGGTAAGGATCGTGTAACAATCACCGCGTGCAAGAAATGCTAAGATCTCTTGTTTGCTGGAGCCGTAATAATGATCGGCGTACTGATCCCATTCGGCAAATTCTTGACGTTTGATCATCTGTTCGAATGTTTCTTTAGAAACAAAATGGTAGTCGATTTGATCTTGTTCATTTACACGAGGTGGGCGAGTCGTATAAGTAATGATTTTTTGTTGATGAGAAAACACGGCTTCTGCCAAACTCGTCTTCCCGGAACCAGAAGGCCCGATAAATACATAACATTTGTTCATACGTCATTTTCCTTTCTAAAAGTTTAAATGAACGGCTAATGATAGAACGAATATATACCGAAAAGTTAAAACCTGATCATCTAAATAAAAAAACTTAACTAATCCAACAGAAAATCTGTCCAAATCAGCTAAGTTCAGTATACTTGAAGCTTTATTTAATTGAAAGTTTATACGAGAATACCTGTAACGATCGCACTTAAAAAGCTAACCAATGAGGCAGTGAACAAGATTTTCAACCCATGTTTTGCCACTAAATTTCCTTTTTCTTCATTCAATCCTTTCATTGCTCCTGAAATGATCCCAATTGAAGAGAAGTTAGCAAATGAAACTAAAAAGACAGATAGAATAGCAGTTGTTCGTTCAGTAAACTCGAATGTACCGGTTGATAATTCGGTCATCGCCACAAATTCATTGGTCACTAATTTAGTTGCCATGATACTACCGGCATCAACTGCTTCATTCCAAGGAATCCCACTGATAAAGGCAAAAGGTGCAAAAATATAACCTAAGATTTGTTGGAATGTGATCCCAAAAATACCATTGAACAACGCGTTGATCATCGCAATCAATGCAACGAAACCAATCAACATCGCTGCGACAGTGATCGCCACATGGAAACCGTCTAAAATATATTCACCTAGCATTTGGAAAAATGTTTGCTCTTTGTCTTCTTCAATCACTAGTTCATCTTCTGTTTCATCCAATTCATAAGGATTCACGATCGATGCAAGGATATACCCACCGAAAAGATTCAATACTAACGCAGTGATGACATATTTTGAATCGATCAGTGCCATATAAGAACCAACGATCGACATCGAAACCGTCGACATGGCAGAAACACTCATTGAGAATAACCGTTTTTCTGTTAAGAAAGGTAATTCTTTTTTGATCGAGATGAAAACTTCAGATTGCCCAAGGATAGCTGAAGCAACACCATTATAGGATTCTAATTTTCCCATGCCATTGATTTTACTCAAGCCTAATCCAACAGCTTTCATAAATAGCGGGAGGATTTTGATATAACGTAAAATCCCAATAATTGCAGAAATAAAGACGATCGGCATCAACACATTCAAGAAGAAGGGGAAGCTACCAGCGTTTGCTACGCCACCGAATACAAAATCAACACCTTCTCCAGCAAATGCCAATAAATGGTCAAATAGTTTTGCCAACATTGAGACAACTGCTGTACCAAAAGTCGTTCGCAATAAAACAAAACCAAACACAAATTGTAAAACAAGCATGATGACTAACGGTTTGCGTTTAATGGCTTTTCGATCACTACTAACCAAAATCGCCAATCCAAAAATAAAAAGTAAACCAATAATTCCAATAAACTGACTCACAAAAAATCACTCCTTACCAAATTCCGTTTAATTCTACATGTTATTTTTATAGAATACGAATCTTTTGAGCGAAATTTCATGAGATTTTTAGACTAAAGCGTATACATAAATAACGAATATAATATAACGTAATAGAATTGAGAATCGTATGAATTATAAATCAAAGGAAAGTATAAAAATCACTGGTTTTTATCCAATCAAAAGCTTCTTTATTGCTGAAAAAGGCAACTAAAAAGCGAGTCGAAATCTTTTAAAAGTGATTTTCAACTCGCTTTCCGAATTTTTTATTGATAATACAAGTTTTCTGAAGGGTAAACTGGTGCACTCGTGATATCGATACCTAATTGTTTAAGATTTTGTTCATCGTTCTTATTGATCATCACGGTTGAATGTGCTTGAGCGCCTTCAAGTTCTGCTAGTTTTTCATAAGCAACTTGGGCGATTGGATTGGTGACTGCACTGATCGATAAAGCAATCAATACTTCATTGAGATTCAGCGTATCGACAGAAGAATGTAATGCTTTACTCTTTAGTCCTTGGATCGTTTCTAAGACGAGGGGTGACAACAATGGGATCTCGTCTGAGATATGCGCTAAATATTTGATGGCGTTCAACACAACCGCAGCAGAAGCATCCATCAATTGGCTAGTTCGACCAGTTAAGATCACTTGGTCTGGAAGTTCGATAGCAATAACAGCCATCGGTTCTGTACTAGCAGCTTGACTCGTTTTAGCATATTCATGGGCAGGAGTTACGACTTTGCGATCTTCTGGACGCAAACCGACTTCTTCCATGATCAATTTGATGCGATTCACTGCATCTTCATCCGTCAATCCTTTTTTAAAGTCACAAGCTGTTTGGAAATAGCGTCTGATGATTTCTTGTTTTGATGCTTCTTGAATGACTTCATCATCAATAATGCCAAAACCTACACGGTTGACACCCATGTCGGTAGGCGATTGATAGACTGATTCTTTGCCAGTGATTTTTTCGATGATCCGCTTGATGACTGGGAAAGTCTCCACGTCACGATTATAGTTGACCGCTACTTTGTTGTAGGCATCAAAATGAAAAGAATCGATCATATTGACGTCTTTTAAATCGACGGTTGCTGCTTCATAGGCAATATTCAATGGATGTTTCAATGGGACATTCCATACTGGGAAAGTCTCAAATTTAGAATAACCCGCCGCATTGCCTTTTTGGCTTTCGTGATACAGTTGATTCAAGCAAGTGGCTAATTTCCCACTACCTGGTCCAGGCGCTGTCACAACGACGATCGGTTTTGTTGTTTCAATGTATTCGTTCTTCCCAAAACCATCTTCTGACACGATTTTTTCGACATTGATTGGATAATCCTCGATCTCAGCGTGTTTATATACTTTGATATTACGGCGTTCTAACTTATTGATGAAGACTTTTGTTGCCGGCTGTCCGTTGTAACGAGTGATCACCACGCTATTGATCGATAGACCATATCCACGTAATTCGTCGATCAAACGCAAGATATCCATATCATAAGTAATGCCATAATCGCCACGAATCTTATTCCGTTCAATATCACCTGCATACACACAAATCAAAATCTCAGCTTGATCACGTAATTTTTGCAACAATTTGATTTTTGCATCTTCTTCAAATCCGGGCAAGACACGTTTTGCATGCTTGTCATCGACTAATTTTCCACCGAATTCCAGATACAACTTATCATAATGATGGACACGTTCAAGGATATACGCAGATTGCTCTTCAATATACTTCTCTGAGTCAAAACCAATTTTTTTCACTTGTTTCCCTCCTTAGCTACTCTCGCATTTTTTCATTTTTTAGAGGTTTCGTCAACTATCAATTGAGTATGTAAAGAAATTTCAAAGAAAAAACAGAAGAATCATGCTTGTCTAAGAAGTCATTCATTGGTATGATAGGTTTGATAAGGAAGGTGTCCCATGAAAAAAAGACAAAAAAAGAAAAACGCGTACAAACAGTATATACGCTCGATTTTTACAGGCTATGAGCATATGCTAGAAGATAGCGAACTGAATGAATTGAAGTTTTCTTATTTAAACGAAGAAACATTGCTCACAAGAGATGAGAACCAACGCATCCATTTCACTACTAGAGATTTACCCAAAAAATAATGCTAAGAGCGGGGAATCGACGTCCCGCTCTTTTATATTTTTTGAATCTCCAGTTCAACCCGTAAAAAGTAATTTTTATTGTAAGTCAGCGCATACTTAGTAACACTTTTTACTTAGAAAATGATACTATTGAATTACATAGAATAATTGATGAAAATTGATGCGTTCAAAAGCATGAGGAGGCAAGTAAGCTATGATAGACCCAGAGATGAATGAACACCATGATGAAAATGAATATGAGGAAGCATCTTCGTTTTACGATATCAAAGAAAAAGCGAGTATGAATCTTTCTCAATTATTAGAAGATCTGCAAGCTTTTGAACAAGCAGTCCGCGAAGAAAACATTCCCGCGATCTATCAGTTATACAATGGACGTTTGAATGATGAGCTTAAAAAGAGCTCGAATGAAAATCATGAGATCGATCAGCTGTTGATGCGCAAGATCCATGACCGTTTCTTGCAAGAGTTTCCTTTTATGGTGCACACAGAGACTATTTCACCAACGATGAGTTATTACCAGATCGGGACGTATTATCATGAACGTCCAACAATCGGGATTGACGCTAGTTTACCTGAGATCTTTGTGTTGCCACAAATCGATGAGGAATGGGAAAAATATGCAACGAAAGAAACGCTTGATTACGATAAACAAATCAATGAGTTAGAGGCAAAAGTAATCACTGCGAAAACTGAGATCGATCGTTTGGATGATGCTATCAAAGAAATCGACCGTCAGATCACAGATTTAGATGATACAAAGGGCTTTTTGAATCGTAAAAAAATAGACGAAGAGATCCAGGCTTTGGAACAAAAAAAACAAGCCTTAGAAAATGAAAAATTAGGATGGCTTCCGTATATCGAAGAGCCAGAAAAAATCCAAGAACAAAAGCAATCATTATTACATGAAGAAAAAGCGGACCAATTACGTGCCGCAATCGTTGAAAAAGAACAACGACAAATAAAAAAATACTTTGGTGAAATGGAAGGTTTCAGACAGTCGATCCATCGTTTCTTGATGTCGTACCTTGGCAGTGAAAACCCTGAATTAGTCGAAGAGGGAGGGGACGAGTGATGACAAAACAAGAAGAATTAGAAAACCAAGTGCTAACACCTGAAGAGCATGGAACAAGCGAACCATTAGCAGAAATCCAAGTCAATGAAGAAGAAATAGACAATGAGGTAATGGAAACACGCGAAGAAGCAAAAATCCATGAAAAAGAAAAAATCGTCCCGAACGCAACGAACCAATCGGGCAATGATCGCTCAACGGTCGAACATGCAGTCAATGAAAACCAAGCATATCTTTCGGGTAAGCAAAATGATCATGAAGACATCGTTAATTTGATTGCAGCAGCAGAAGAAGAGCTGGCTGATCTACGTCTACGTAAATACTTGATCGAAGCGGACTTTAATGAATTATTAGTCGCTTATCATCGCTACGTCTTAGAAGATACACCGATCTCTACGATTGCTAAGACGAGTTTGGTCGAATACTTTGCTTACGAATTATTAAAACCATTGAATGATACTGGCTTGGAATTATCTAAACAAGCATACGATGTCTGGGAAACTAGATATTTTTCGATCAATTATAGTTTGACTCCGCAAAAAGAGTTGATGTTCTCCTTTGTGTTACCTACGATTGATCAACGGTACCAGGTAGAATCCATCAATTTGATGCGAGTTTCCCCAGAACACATGACGATCGAGATCGATGATGACCGAGTATTGGCATTGATCCGTCATTGGTCGGTCGAGCGCGTGTTTTCAGCGAGCCAGATCACGATTTTCAACCACAAGCTGAACCAATTGTTTGCCTATGCGCGCAAACTCGGCTTTACAGTAGATCAAACACTATTAGACAATACAAAACCACTACGATTAGATATTGCCAGCAAGTTCCCAGCTACGCAAGAAGTGTTAGACGATATTTTTATCGTTGCCATGAAAAATCCGCAATATGATATGGAAAAATTAGATAGCACGACTTATAAAGTGTTACTTGATAAAGGACAGTCACTCCAAATTTCACTTAACGATCAAACACAGACAGACTTAGCGATTTCTTCCGGTGACTATCATCGTTCAGTGATCGATTTCTTCATCAATTACGAGTTTTTAGTTCCCTTGATGGTACGCAAAACTTGATAGTATTTTTTACACTTGTTGATCAATGAAAGAGGTTGTGACGGAAGTAGTCAGCCGAAATAAGCCGGAACAGCCAAAATTGTTTTTAACAGTTGCGGCTGTTGCGGCTTGTCTATTTTTATTTGGAGAGCTTCATCGATTATGGATGACAAACTTTTCTATGAAAAGGGGGGACAAAATGAAAAAGATAGGAACTAGTCTTATTATTTTTGCGACGATGCTATTATTCATTAGTGGTTGTGCGGATCAAACATCCAAACCAACAGATCAACAAACTTCATCACTCGTTAAAGACGAACAAGCAACGATCACTTTACAAGAAGATGGGGAAGATAAACTGATAAAAAAAGTCATTTTCAAAACTGGACAAAACTTATTAGCAGTACTTGAAGAAAACTTTACAGTGGAAGAAGATATGGGCTTTATCACTTCGATCAATGGCCATCAACAAAATGAGAAAGAAAAAAGATATTGGATGTTCTCTGTAGATGGTAAAAATACTAGGGTAGGTGCCAAAGAAACCATTTTGAAAGATGAGCAAACCGTTATCTTCAATCTAGATACTCTTTGATATTTTTTAAGTGAAGGGATGAAAAATCATGGAAAATTTAAAGAAAAGCGGCATGTTTTCAGTACTTGCTGCGTTGGGTGCCAATCTTTTAGTTGCACTTAGCAAGTTCGTCGGTTATGCCATCAGTGGTAGTGCGGCAATGTTGAATGAAAGTATCCATAGTATTGTTGACTGTAGCAATCAAGTACTGCTTTTAGTGGGCGATAAACGAGCAAATCGTGGCCAGAGTGACTTGCATCAATTTGGCGAAGGACGCGCAAAATACTTTTTCAGTACGATCGTGGCTATGATGTTGTTTTTCGGTGGGGGCGCACTTGGTGTGATGGAAGCTTTCGAAAAGCTGACACACCCCGCCCACGAAGTTGGTAATCCTTGGATCGTTATTCTGATCCTCTTATTTGGTTTAGCAGTAGAAGGCAGTTCGTTACGTATCGCCATGAAAGAGATCCGTGAATTAAACACTGAAAATCTTTCAACGATGCGTTTTTTGCGAGAAAGTCGCCACAGCGAGATCTTAGTGATTTTCACAGAAGACCTGTGTGCAGTGATCGGTCTTGTTTTAGCATTAGTTGGTACAGTATTGACGATGGTGACAGGGATTGCTGCTTTTGATGCGATCAGTGGTCTATTGATCGGCTTTTTATTGATGGGTGCTGCGATTTTCTTGGCAAAAGAATTTTATAGTCTGATCATTGGCGAAAGTGTGACCGCCTCAGATTTGAAAAAAATCAGACTTGCTTTTGAGCGAAGTGAAGTCAATCGAGTCATCGATATCAAAACCGTCCATTTAGGGCCAACCGAAATTTTGGTCGCCGCTAAAATCGATCTTCAAGAGACAGAATACCAAACACATCTGATCATCAATGACATCGAACGGACGATTCGTGAACAATTGAATGATAAAAAAATCTATATTTATATCGAAACGGACAAATATGATCCAAATTATTCTAACATCCCAAGAACGCAAACGAATCACACAGGGACACTCGAATAAATTATAAAAACCTGTGTTATTTTTAACTTTAAAATGATTGTTTGTTAAAAAAAAAATACCTTATACTCACTTAAAATCATCGAAAAAGCAGGGGGAATCCTCTTTTTTGATGATTTTCTTTCATTTTTCTCCCTAAAAATGAGAAAAATATTATGTTGTTTTTCGTTAAAACGGCTACATTTTTATTTATTTGTGTTACAATAAGTCCGCTATTTATTTGTTGTAAATTGAAGGAGATATCGTTAATGAATAAACAGAAACGGGCGCCTTGGCAGCAGTCGTTACATGCGGCATTGCCACTTTGCCTCAGTTATATCCCAGTTGGATTAGCTTGTGGGGTCTTACTACAACAAGTTGGTTTTGATCCACTCTTGGCAGGTTTATTATCCATCTTAGTATTTTCTGGCGGCGCACAATTCTTGGTTGCTTCAATGTTGGCTACACAAGCGCCTCTTTCAACCACACTCTTGATGGTTTTTTTCTTAGAACTACGGTATATTTTGCTAGGATCGAGTCTTTCAGGCTTTATGAAGAAAGAAAAGCGTTCCTTTTTAGCTGTGTTTTCTCAATCATTGAATGATGAAAACTATGCAGTCAATTATCTAAAATATTCAACTGATCCCACTTGGGACAAAAGAAAAGCCTTATATGTCAATTGGTTTTCGATGGGCGCATGGTCGATCAGTAACATGGTCGGAAATCTTTTTGGATCCGTGATTCGGGTGGATACAGACTTGGTCCACTTTGCCTTAACTGCCATGTTTATTTTTATGTTCGTCATGCAAATGAAAAATGCCTTGTTGATTTTCACTGGACTCTTTTCGGGTATATTAAGTGTCATTTTTATGGTTTTATTCCAAAATACTTTTGGGTTGATCGTCGCGACACTGATTGCTTCCTCTGCTGGTTTTGCAGTCGAGCGCGCCTTTAAGAAAGAAAGAGAAAAGAAATCTAGTAAAAAGGAACAGGCTTTGAATGAACCATTGTTCCATTTCCCAGAACAGGAGGTCCAACATCATGACTGAATGGTACTTGTTGTTACTGGTTCTCGGCTTATTTGTCGTTGCCTATATTCCACGAGTTTTTCCAATGCTTTATTTCACACACCGGAAAGTGCCTACATGGTTTAGTGAGTGGATGAAGTATGTGCCAGTCGCTTTATTTGCGGCTTTAGCTTTCAAGGATGTGTTTATCACTCACGAACATTTAGATATCGCTTGGAATATCAAAATCGCAGCTATGATACTGGTCGTAGGTGTAGCCTATAAGACACGCTCAATGGCTTTATCTGTCATCACTGGTCTAGCTTCTGTGTTTTTATTGTCAATGTTATAGAATTTCTTAAGCTTCTCAAAAAAATGGAGAAGCTTATTTTTTTGTTTTCATCAACGAGTTGTCCTTCAAGTTTTTTTTGTTATAATAGGGAAGATGTTTATTCTAAATAGAAATAGTTGAGGTACAGGTATGAATAAGAAATTGATGCAAGGGACATTTTGGCTGACCTTTGCCAATCTACTCTGTAAAGTTTTAGGTGTCGTTTATTTGATTCCTTGGTTAAGTATGATGGGGAACAATCAAGACGGCATGTTAGCAACAACTTTATATAACGTGGGCTATTTACCTTATGGCCTTTTCCTAATGTTAGGTACTGTTGGGTTTCCAAATGCGATTGCAAAGAAAGTCGCTGTGGCAACAAAAAATGACGACGAACAAGCGTGTCGTATCATTTTTCGCAGTACGATCAACATCATGTTCGTGATCGGGATCCTCTCTGCGATCTTGATGTATTTGTTTGCGCCAGCTTTGGCAAAAATCAGTCCCATCTCGAATGTGGATAATGGGATCTTAGCAATCCGTAGTTTATGTCCTTCTTTAGTCGCCATTCCGATTTTAAGTGCGATGCGAGGCTACTTCCAAGGGAAAAACCATCTGCGTCCTTATGGTACTTCATTGATCATCGAGCAAGTGATCCGTGTGATCGTCATCTTAGCTGGTACGTATTATTTACGCGTGCTGACAGATGGGACGATCGTACAAGCGGTCTTGATCAGTACAGTTGCTTCATTCTTTGGAGGACTTGCTGCTATTGGTCATATGTTTGTTGTCGGACGACAAAACGATTATTTCCGATTAAAGGATTTTTGGATCTCTAGTCGCTATTTCCAAAAAGACAATCGGTCAGCGTCTGTTTCGATCATTCGAGAAACGTTACCGTTTATCTATGTCGGTTCTGTGATCACGATCGTCCAAATGATCGATCAAGTCACGATGAAACCTTTCTTACATCTTTTCAGACCAGAGATTGCGGATCAACAACTTGAATTTTTGTTCAGTCGTGCATCGGTCAATCCAAATAAGTTGACCTTGATCTTGATTTCAATGGTCGGAACAGTCGCAATCAGTAGTTTACCGATCCTAAGTACTTTAGGAAAAAAAGACCGTCTCCAAATTGAAAAAACAGTAGGGGACAGCTTCTCGATTGCTTTGCTGATCTTGTTACCTTCACTCGCAGGGATGTCATTATTGGCAGGTCCATTATATACATTGTTCTTTGGCTATGATCCAGAGAGTGTGGGCTACTTCCAAATGGCGCTATTGGCTTCCTTATTCTTCTCGTTGTTTACGATCTTATCAACGATGCTTCAATCATTGAATCATCATTTGGTCGCAATCAAACTGACGACAGAAGCGATTATCTTAAAAGTAGTCTTCCAAGCAATCGGGCTAGCTTTGTTCGGCGGATATGGCATGAGTTTGTCAAATACATTGGCTTTCGCTTTTGTATTTGTTCGTGGGTATCTTTATTTATCAAAAGAATACCGCATCTCACCATTTGCCAAGATCAGTCAATTTTTCTTGAAGACGTTCCGTTCGACTATGGTGATGTTACTCCTTTGTTGCGTTCTTTTCTTTGTGTTGAGTCTGTCATTATCCATGACTTCAAAAGCGCACGCAGTCGTTTATTGTGTCGTGATCGGCGGCTTTGGCGGTTTGACATTCTTGTTTGCACAATTTGGTAGAAATGCTATGCAAATGGTCAAAAGCTTCAAACGGTAATATATGATTTTAACAAGCACCATTCAATCGATCAATCATCAATATTCCAATAATAAGTCAGGACGTAAGAAAAGATATTTCTAGTCCTGGCTTTTATTTCTTTTAGAAGAGGATGAAAGGTTCAAATCTTTGCATTTTGATAAAAAACATGGGTTCCTTTTTCTATAATCCGGACAAAGGTTCAAATATTTTCTTACTTATGATATAGTATTAAAGACTGGTAAAATTCTTTGAAACGAGGAACTTAAATAAATGAAATTAGCAATCGTAACTGACAGTACAGCTTTCCTGCCAACACGTATCAAGAACCATCCTGACTTATATGTGATCCCCATCCCTGTGATCTTAGATGGCAAGATCTATAACGAAGGCATTGACATTGAAGCAGACGAATATTACGGGCTGTTGAAAAACAGTAAAGATTTCCCTACGACTTCCCAACCTGCAGTAGGTGAAGTTCTAGCACTTTATGAAGAACTAAAGGAAAAAGGATACGATACGATCTTAAGTATCCACTTATCAAGTGGGATCTCTGGGTTCGTCAATACGCTATTTGCGATGAAAGACGACGTCAAAGATATGACGATTGTTCCTTATGATTCTAAAATCACTAGTATGCCCATGGGCCATATGGTAGAATCTGCTTTAGACTTAAATGATAAAGGTTATTCACTTGAAGCTATTTTAGCGTATGTCGATCGAATCAGAGACAATACATATGCCTATTTGATCGTAGATGACTTGAACAACCTTGTCCGTGGTGGACGCTTGACGAATGGCGCGGCACTTATCGGTGGCTTATTGAAAATCAAACCGATCTTGACTTTCTCAGATGGAAAAATCATTTTATTCGAGAAAATCCGTTCCAGCAAAAAAGCTTTTGCACGTGCGGAACAAATCATTGGTAAACGAAATGAAGAGATCAAACCACCGGTCAAATTATATGTGATCCATGCGAATAATCTTGAAGTTGCAGAAGAAGAAAAAGCAAAATTACAAAAACAATATCCGCAAGCAGAAATCGAGATTGGCCACTTTGGTCCTGTTATCGGTAGCCATTTAGGTGAAAAAGCGATCGGTATTGCGATTTCCGCGCAATGATTCTGCCAAAACAAATAATGATAGTAAAGAACAGTTTGAGCACATGTTGCTTAAACTGTTTTTTTGCATTTATAACTGATTTAACTTATACTGGCGTTAAATATCTAGTAATTTACTAAATTACTAAACGACTAAAAAGGAGTAGAGAAGCATGGAGATCCCAACAAATCTAAAACATAAACCAGTGATCGTAGTAGAAGATTACGACAAAGTAGACGGCAGAAATGCCTTGCATACAGATGCCAAAGGTCTGTCATTAGGATTAGCACAGTGGAATGATCGTGGCAAAGTCGATATTTCCGGAAAAGTGTGGCGTCACACAGGTGAAAAGTGGTCTCGCCAATCAGAAGAATTACCAATTACACGAATCCTTGACTTAGCGATTTTAGTTGCGCAAGGAAGTGTGTATTTTCAAGATGCGTACCGCCACGAGAAATTTTATGATCCTGAAAATCCAGTTGTCGATATCATTGGCTTACAAGGAAATCGGATGACTGTGGAAGTCGATACTAAAAACCCTAAAATCGATGAAGATATCATGTTGTATTATGATGCATTACAAAAAGATGGCGAATTACTTGGTGAACGTTTTCGTATCTTGAAACGTTTGTTAGATGATCTAGGGTATTAATGTCATAAGGAAGTGTTTATCATGGAAAACTTTTCACTCACCGATCAACGTGTGTTTACACCGATCGAAAAACAAATGATCTGGAAAAAACCAGCAAGTCACCAAACAAGTGAAGAAGAACTGCGCATTGCCACTGAGATCAAAGCAAACTGGCATGATCCAGAAATGAAAATCAGTAACGTGCTACTTGAAGGGGATGCTGGCTCTGGGAAAACCCAACTAGCCAAGGCACTCTCTTTTGATCTACAACTGCCTTACACAAAAGTGACTTGTTTTGCAGATATGGATAAATCAGATGTCTTTGGTGCATTATTACCAGTGATCGATTCCGATCAAGAAGACGATCAGGAGTTATTTGCCGCGATTGAGCAAACAGACACACTCGACGCTGTGTTGCGCTTGATCGAGCAACACTATCAAATCGATCAACAGACTGCTAAGGCAAAGTTAGCTGATCTGGTACAACGGATCGAAGAGCAGCAAGAAAGCACGATCCATTATAAATATTATCCGTCTGAGATCGTGCGTGCCATCGAAAAAGGCTATTTATTAGAAATCCAAGAGCCCACGGTGATTCGTGACGCTTCGGTTCTTGTTGCTTTGAACTCTGCCTTAGAAACAAATGGTTTGTTAAACTTACCGACAGGAGTGATCCAACGCCACCCCGACTGTGTCATCGTCATTACGACGAATCGTAATTACCAAGGTAACCGACCGCTGAATGAGTCATTACGAGATCGGATGCAGCATGCTGAGAAAATGGAT
This sequence comes from Enterococcus sp. DIV1298c, assembly GCF_017316315.1. Taxonomy (NCBI): domain Bacteria; kingdom Bacillati; phylum Bacillota; class Bacilli; order Lactobacillales; family Enterococcaceae; genus Enterococcus; species Enterococcus sp. DIV1298c. The sequence goes on from NZ_JAFLWG010000044.1 coordinate 53,480, forward strand.
TTACCAGAGCTTTCAGTCATGGTGGAGCGAGCAATCAGCAAGACGCAAGTCAACGAGCCAACACTTTTGTTGAAAATGGCAGAGATCATTCGTCTCTTAGACGAAACAGCGAAAGCAAATGCGATCAAGGGTGTTGCTGGAATGCGTTCTTACTTTTATTGGGTCAATACGATGAAGCAAAACCAAGATATCTTTGCTTCTATTTATCCAAAAGTGTTGTATAAACTAACGACTGATCCAGATGAATTACACATCTTGACGACTGCATTGACTGATAGCGGGCTTTTAGATGAGCTGAGGGAACTGATTCGACAAAAGAAATGGGGCGACGTATCAAAGGAAGTTACGCCGGTCAAAGGTCGGACGATCAGTGAAGAAGAAGCGGCAGAGCGCCAAATCGAAACATTGGCAGAAGAAACCGCATCACTGGGTGAAAGCACCTCAAAAGAAGAGGAAGCCGTGCCAGAAGAGACTGCGGAAGAAAAGACACAAGCTGAACCTTTACCCTTAACGGAAGAACGAAGCAAAGATGTCGAAGGACGTAGCCAACAGCAACTACAATCGGAGGATGAATCAGAAGAGATGTCTGCTTCAGATATGGAAGCTTTGGACAAACAACTGAAACGTGAGCTGAATAAAGAAGCACGTCAACTGATGAAGAACACGATCCATGAAAAAGAGGGATTGATTGTTCATCGTCCTAAGTTCGAAGTAGGAAATCCTGAAGTGGTAGCGATTCGTCGAGAAATCGATCCCGTCGTTGATTCATTGAGTCGCCAAATCCTTGATTTATTGGAAAATGAAGAAAGTGACACCTACCAAAAAGGAAAGTATGAAGGACAGCGGTTCAATGCTAGTCGGATCGCTTATGGTGATCTGCGGCAATTTGATAAAAAAAATCCACCGCATGAACAGCCTTCATTGGCGGTTGGATTACGAATCGATGAGTCTGGTTCGATGGTTCGTGACGATCGGATCTTGGCGGCTAAAAAAGCAGCATTTGCTGTTGCGGCATTTGCGAAACGAGTACGTATTCCTTTGTTGATCTACGGTGATACAGCCGATGCTTCGACAAGAGAAAAAACCTCGATCTTTTCGTACAAAGAATTTTCAGATTCATTTGATTGGTTAGAACAGAAATTGGTAACCATGAAACCAAGGCAAAACAACCGCGATGGTGCAGTTTTACGTTTGATTGCTGGCAAACTAAGTGAACAAACAGCTACAACAAAACTGATCATCAACATCAGCGACGGCCAGCCAAAAGCCTTACCTGATTACACGGGTGTTAAAGCAAAAAATGATATACAAGAAGTATTGACTGAATATGAACGGCAAGGAATCGTTTTTGTTTCTGCCGCAATCGGACAAGATAAGGAAGAAATCAAAGAAATTTATGGCCCAAGTCGGTTCGTTGATATCACTGACTTGACAACGTTCCCTAAACAAATGATCCAATTGATTTCTCGTTATCTATAAATAAATCGTAAACGAACATCAAAGATGAGGTATACCATGGTCTTTGATGTTCGCTTTTTTAATTTTTTTCATGTATTATCAGCACTACTCCATCTGATGTTCGCATAAAAAAGTTAACGGTAACAAATATGTAACCGCTTGAAATTAAGCTATAATAAAGAAAAAAGGGGGATAAGTATGAAGCAGACCGAAAAGTGGTGGAAAGAAGCAGTTGGTTATCAGATCTATCCAGCGAGCTTTAAAGATAGTAATAATGATGGGATTGGCGACATCAATGGGATTCGCGAAAAACTAGGCTATTTGAAAGAACTAGGGATCGATTTTATTTGGATCAATCCAATCTACAAATCTCCGTTTGTCGATAACGGTTATGATATTAGTGACTATCAAGCGATCCTTGAAAAGTTTGGCACAATGGATGATTTTGATGCTTTATTAGCAGAAGCGCATCAACTGGGGATCAAGATCATTATGGATCTTGTCATCAATCATAGCTCGGATCAGCATGAATGGTTTATTGAATCCCGCCAGTCGGTCGACAATCCTTACCGTGATTACTATATTTGGGTCGATGGCACACCGGATCAAGCGCCTAATGGCTGGCAATCGATTTTTGGCGGCTCCGCATGGGAATATGATGAACAAACTGGTCAATACTATTTACACATTTTTGCCAAAGAACAACCAGACTTGAACTGGGAAAGTGACAAACTGAAAGACGAACTCTTTACAATGATCCGCTGGTGGTTAGATAAAGGCATCGATGGTTTCCGTTTAGATGCGATCTCTCATGTCAAAAAAGATGAATATTCTGTCGAAGCGACCGAAAATCCTTTTTCTCCTTTTCAAAATGTCTCGGGTATTGAAGATCACTTGACGGAATTAAAAGAGGTCTTTGATGAGTACGATATCATGACTGTGGGAGAAGCAAGTGGTGTTTCGGCAGATGAAGGACCCGAGTGGGTAGGGGATAATGGCTACTTCGATATGATTTTTGAATTTGATCACATCTCGATCTGGAAACATGAAAAAGATGGGGACTTAGATGTATTAGGTTTGAAAAAATCACTAGGCGCTTGGCAGCGGTCATTGGACGGTAAAGGGTGGAATGCACTTTACATGGAAAATCATGATGTACCAAGGTGTGTGTCAGTCTTCGGTGATACGACCCCAACATATTGGCAACTGTCTGCTAAAGCGATCGCTATGATGTATTTCTTTCTACAAGGGACACCGTTTATCTATCAAGGACAAGAGATCGGTATGACAAATCTACCATTTTCTTCAATTGAAGAGATCGATGCAGTAGATTCGAAAAGACTTTATCAACAATTACTTGATGAGGGACGATCAGAAGAAGAAGCCTTGGATATCGTCGCAAATACGACCAGAGATAACAGTCGGACACCGATGCAATGGAATGAAGAGTCATATGTTGGCTTTTCTACGGTTGATCCTTGGCTGATCGTCAATCCGAACCACCAAACGATCAATGTCGCTGAGCAAACGAATGATCCACAATCGATTTTCTCTTTTTACAAAGAGATGATTGCGATCCGTCGCGAAAATAAAGGATTGATCTATGGTAGTTTTAACGAGTATCTTACAGAAGATGAACAACTCTTTGTGTATGAACGAGTTCTTGATGAAGAACAATACCTGATCATGGTCAATTTGACCGATGAACCAGCAACGTATTCTTTACCAACAGAAATTGGCACAAACTGGGAAGTATTACTGGAAAATCAACCACGTACAGTATTTGAACTAAGTGGAACATTCGCTCCGTATGAAGCACGTCTTTATCGAAAAAATTAGTGAAGTGAACGTGTGGTAGAAGTGTACAGTCAAAAAAGCCCAAAACCCGAAATTTTTAGAATGATTTCAGGGTTTTGAGCTTTTTTATTATTCGTATTGTGCACGAGGCCCGCCAATGTATTTCGGACGAGACCGTAAAGCAGTCACATGAGCGCTGCCTAATGTATTTGAGCGAGGTCGGACAGGAACTTGAACATGTTTGACGTGCATGCCGATCGCGGTGTCACCAATATCGATTCCTGCTTGAGCCACGACATGCTCCACTTCGACAGGATCACTGAATTGATCAAATGCTGCAACTGAGCAGGCACCACCTGCGTGAAGTGCAGGAATGACAGAGACGATTTCAAAGTCTTTCTTTTCAGCCACTGAACGTTCCACAACCAACGCTCGGTTCAGGTGTTCACAGCCTTGGACTGCTAATGAAATCCCTAGTGGGTCCAGCTGTTCTTTCAGTGTTTCGATGACCCATTGACCGATTTCTGCATTTGAGTTTTTCCCAATGTGTCCGCCAACGATCTCACTTGTACTACAGCCTAAAACAAATAGATCGCCTGCTTTAAGATTGGCTTCGCTTAGAATATCTGAAACCATTTCCGTTAATTGTTGTTTGAAGCTGTCTTTTGTTACTTCCATTTTTTATTCATCCCTTTTACTTGGTTTTTACCGTTGTTTGTTGCAAAGGCAAGCGCATCAATGCCTTTGTCAGAGGAATCGCAACCACGATACCGACAATGTTTTGGACCAAATTGCTTGGTAATGAAGCGACGCCGACTGGCCAGTCATACAACAACCAGCTAGCAAAGAAATAGCCTAAGACCATAATGATCGTACCTAATGTCAAGCCGAAGCCCCAACGCACAGAACCTTTCCCTGCAAAGTAACCGGCAACCCATCCTTGTAAACCATGGATCAATAAAGAGAAGATCGCCCATTGGGGATAACCAGCAAGTAAATCAATAAACAAGCCACTTCCTGCACCAACGATCAAGCCGCCCATCGGACCAAAAAGCGCAGCTGCGGTATAAATACCGACTTCACATAGCGTAACAAATCCATTGGTTCCAGGGATTGGGATCAAGATGACTAAAGAGATCCCGACAGTCAAAGCTGTTAACATCGCATAGATAGCAATTCTTTTCGTATTCATTAATTCATTCCACTCCTTTTCCTTGTGACCAAACACTTCCCGTCTGATCCTTCATCATGACACCGTTCAAGATACAGTCATAGACAAAAGCCTTACTGCGTGCAACAGCCTCTGTCAAAGGATAGCCTAAGACAAGATTAGCAGTAATCGCTGAGGCAAACGTACAACCTGCACCGTTGACGGTTTGTTGTTCTAGTTTTTCCCGTCTAAAAGTAATCGTTTCTTTTCCATTGAATAACACATCCAATGCTTCATCCCCGATGATTCCAGTACCGCCTTTGATCACGACGTTTTTCGCACCTAAAGAATGGAGATATTTCGCACAATCCACCATTTGGACAAATGTGTTGACTGGTTGACTATAAAGTAGGGCAGCCTCCTTTAAATTAGGTGTCAAAACATCTGCCAGGGGAAATAGCTCCTGTATCATTTTTTGCATATAGGCTTGATTTAAGGTATCGTTTGTTTCCTTAAATGCAAAGACAGGATCGATCACGATTGGCAGATCTTCAAAATGGGTAAGGAAGTCACGTACAATGTCGATTGCTTCGATTGAATGTAATAACCCGATTTTTATTCCATCTAAATCGGTCATTTGTTTGATCGAATCCAATTGTTTGGCTAACCATTCTGCCGGAATCGTCTCTAAAATAAATGCGCCATCTGAGTCGAGCATGCCGATACAGGTCAATGCACTCATTCCAAAAATATGATGGTTCTCAAATGTCTTTAAATCAGATTGGATCCCACCGCCAGCAAATGGATCCGAGCCGCCGATCGTTAATATTTTTTGCACTTTCATCCCTCCACAAAAAGAGTATACCGTTTTCGAGTTCAAAGAAAAACAGCCAATTGGCAGATTGTTAGGTCAGCCAATTTTTTAAATATGATTGTGATTCAAAATTCAAGTTTGAACGAAAGAAGAGGGAAGAAAAATTAACTCCTTTTGAAGTTTAAAAAGCGATCAAACCATAAAAAAGCAAGCACCTTCTTCAATAGAGGAAGGGTGCTTGCTCAAACTGCTCATTAATTATTTGCTTCTTTGAATTCTTTTTCGATTTGCAAACGTTGCACTTTCATCGTTGCGGTTCTTGGAATATCTTCATAGGCACGTAAGATCGGTTTGTTCAATCGTGGTAATTCATGGACTTGGTTCCACCAGCGATCCCAATCCATCTCTTGATTAGGTGCTAAAGCGATGATTGGTTGTGGTGAATTATCTTTGTCACGAACGATCACGACTTCAGCTAAAAATTCCAAGGAATCTAATAAGTAGTCTTCGATTGCTAACGTACTGTTGATCGTGTCGATCAAATCAACTTGACGATCTTTCAAATGGAGGTGACCTTCATCATCGATGCAACCGTAGTCGCCACTATCCCACCAAACACCATACACGTTTTCTTGGAAGCGAGCATCTTCTTTGTAATAAGTCAATGCACGACCTTTTGAGAGTAAATGGATGTGTCCATCTGTGTTAGCAGGTAGTTCATTACCCGCTTCATCAGTGATCCTTGCTTTCGTCAAGTCGCCTAAACCGACACCCATATCACGTGCATCACTAGTTTTTAGGCTTTCTAACGTATGAGCTTTTAAAATCATTGGCCCACATTCACTTTGTCCGTAAACTTGTAAAAAGATCGCATCTTTAGTCGCTGATGTCTGTAGGAAAACTTCCATTGTTTGATTGTTGATTGCATCAAACGTAGAGTGGTAGTAGCGAATCCCAGAAAAAGCTTCTGGATGCTCTCTAGCAGTAAAGCTCCATTGCACGAAATTATTCGGATGTGTCTCTAAAGCAATTGGCGGATTCTCTAATAATAATTTCACTACATGTTCACCTTGAGGTTCTGCAATCGGCATCATAGGAAAGCCCATTGCCATCAGTGAAGAAATACCGATGTTGAATCGAGAATGAACAGGTGAAATATGAAAAGCAACTAACTTTTTCTCGGCAATTTTAGTAAATACTGTTTTTTGCCATTTTGTCCGCCAGCCCATCGAATGAGCAGAGTGACAAATCAATTTAGGGATACCAGTCGTACCTGAAGTATGAGTCATATAGGAGATCTCATCGTTATCTAATTTCTTTTGTTCTACAGGAGTGGCTGGTTGCTTGATCAAATCAGCGACAGCTAATTGTTTGCTTTTTGTGCCATTCGTGATTCCTGCCACACGTTCGCTTGTAACTTCATCGAATAAGATATAAGGATCTTCCAAGCGATCGACAAATACTTCAAGTGTACTTGTTGGTAAATGGTAAGAAGGCATCACAGGGACAGCACCTAGATAAGACGCAGCGACAGCCATCAAGTACGTGTCAAAAGCAGAACTTTTGTAAATCATGATTTTATCGCCAAGTGATACACCTAAATTCGCAAGTTGATAAGCGCGTGTCAACACTAGCTCATGACATTCCTTGTAAGTGCTTTTAGAACCAAGTTCTGGAAAAGCCACTAAAGTTTGATCAAAAATCATTGGGACATCTGGTGTTCGTTCTGCCGCTTCTTGAAAATTCGTATAAAGATTAAGTGGGGTATAGTCGATTGTTTCCATCTTTCACGCTCCATAAACATATTTGTTAATAAATGTACAAAGTCTTAATTATGATAGCACATCCTTAAACTAAATAACAGAGAAATTTAGTTAATAAGATAGCCGAATGATTGAAAAACATACGATTAAATTTGGCGTAATAAGCTTTAAAAATCTACCGAATATTTTTATATCATCCATAAAATAAGAGTAAATATTTATCTGGTTTTTTCTCCATCTATAGCTCTTTTTTTACAACACTAAGAACTCAAAAATGCAAAAGCGACTTCTTTGAAAAATAAATATTTCTGATCCAACCTGTTTGTCATCGATAGGAGAAGTCACGCATCTTCTCATAAATTTCTTCAAATGAATGAGAACGAACATAGCGATTCCCGCAGAGATAATTCACAGCATCTTTGTCACCTAAATATAGCTCAGTGTAATAGCGGAAAGTTTTTCGACACAATTCCGGTGAAACATTTTTGTACACAGCGATTCGCTCAAGGACCTGGCGGATCGTTCGAGGAGAGATTTGCTCATCGTGAGAAGAGCGGAAAACAAATGACTCACCAGATGATTCTTTTTTATGTTGGTCATAATAATTTGCGAGTATCGGCAGTGCTTCATTGGGAATAGGTACTCGATTCAAGCGGTTCGCTTTTCGATCAACAACCAAAATCTGTTTCGTTAAATCAATGTTTTTCCACTTTAATTCCACAACTTCATGGATCTTCAAGCCACAATAGAGCAGGACAGCCACGATTGCCAGATTTCTTGCACGGTTTTTTCGTTCAAAAAGTGCTTCTCGTGGGGAATTGAATCCTTTTGAAGGAATAAAGAGAGAGTCAAAATCGCTTAATAAAGAAGCATCGATATAACGTGGAGCAGGAGCAGTCGTCTCTGGTAAGCTATCTCCTAATAAGGAAATCTCTTTTTCAATCAAACCTTTTTCATATAAAAAACGTAAAAAATGATTCAAGGCATACTGTTTGCGAGAGATCCCATAATACCCATTTTTAAATTGTTGTTGTGTTTCTTGTGAAGCGGCAGTATGAAAAGCGCGTGTATGAAGGTAAACTTCACTCAAAAAATTTAGATACACTTGTTTTTCCAACTGAATGATCAACTGGTCATCAATCTCTTGTTTATGCGTCTTTCGTAAATAGTCTGTAAATAAATGGAAATCTTTTGCATACTCAAAGCGACTAGCCAACGATAATTTTTTTTGATTTGCTTGTAAAAATTCATTGAAGATCGGAGGCAATTGAAGCATCCGTTGTTTCAATTTTTCTTGTAGCTGTTTTCTTGTTTTCATATCCATGCAAAAAACCTCCATTTCTTATTTGAGAATAGGGAAGAAGCATCTAGTCAAATTTTTCGATAGGATCACTTCAAACCTTTTGCTTATTCGTCTTTTAAGGTAAGCAACAAAATGTATCAATTATTTTTTGCCATAGGTTTATTTTACTACAATTAGCCAATGAATACGAAAAACAAAACCAATAAAAAAACACTTCGTCATAGCATCAGCTATTGATCGAAGTGTCTTTTAACGTGTGATTAAATCTAACAGTGTCGCTTATTTGATAGGCAGCTGGATTTTAAAATCAACGCCTAAAGGTTGATGATCGGCTACCGTCAATTGTCCTTTATGTTGTTCGATCAATTGTTTCGCAATCGCCAAACCAAGACCATAACCGCCAGTTTCTTTTGATCTTGCTTGATCCTCTCGGTAAAAGCGATCAAAAATCCGTTTCTTGTCTTCATCGCTGATCGAAGGGCCGGTATTTTTGACATGGATCACCCAATCTTTGTTCGTGTTCGTTGAGGTGACGATGATTTGATCGTGTGTACTTGTATATTTCAGTGCGTTATCCAACAAAATCACTAAGACTTGATGGAGTTTTTTCGAATCTGCTAAAACGTTGATATCTGCTTGATTATCTAAAAGAAATTCTTTTTGATCAATCGTTGCCATCTCTTGGAAAGGCTTGACCAGCTCGGCAATAAACCCTTTGGTACGTAACTCTTGCTTCGTGAGTGTATCTTGACTTGAGTCATTCCGTGCTAACGTCAACAAGTCCGAAGTCAACCCAGTCAAACGTCTCGTTTCAGACAATGCTTGTGCGATACTTTCAGATTCATCAATGATCGTATGGTTCGGTTTGGTGAATAAATGTTCCAAACTATTTTGGATGATCGTCAAAGGTGTGCGCAACTCATGTGAGGCATTTTCGACAAATTCTCGTTGTCGCCGCCAAGAAGCAAGGATCGGACGCATATTGAGCTTGGATAAATAATAACTGACGCCGATGGAACCTAACCAGAAAACAATCATGCAAAGAATCATGATCGTTTGGAATGTTCGCAAAGAAGAACTGATTTGATTGGTATTTTCTAACACTTGGACATAGGCAACTTCGCCTTGATTTGTTGCTTTTTTGGTGATGGACCGAAAAGTAAGGGGTGTTTCTTGTCCATCTTGCCCCAAATCAATATTTTGGATCGTGTCTAGATGAGTGGTGTCCAGCTTGATTCCTTCGATTTGATTAAACCGTCCGCCGATAGTTTCTTTATTCAATACTTCACCCGAAGCCGACCACAAAATGACTTGCGTATTAAAACGATCACCTTCTGGTAACGAGTCTGCCTGACGAGGCGGGATTTGCGCGTTTAAGAAAGGATCGCCTTGTTGGTACCGTTCGATTTCTAATTGCACCATACGAGAATTGATCGTGCTGTTTTTCAACATCAGATCGGTTTCACGATAGGCGGTCTGGTTCAATAGTTGCAAAATGATTCCGCCAAGCAAAAGAAAGATCACCGCAAATGCTGTCACGTTAGCTGCAAAAAGTTTTTTACGTTGTCTATTTGAAATACTGTCAGTCATAGCATCACTCTCCCTGCAAGATATAGCCAACATTACGTAACGTTTTGATTTCCTTGTCCAAACCCGTTTCACGTAGATGCTTTCTAAGATTACTCATATAGACTTCGACGACAGTGATCGTCGTGTCTGAATCAAATCCCCAAATACGGTCAAAAATCTGTTCTTTTGTCAAAATGATCCCTTTATTTTGCAAAAAATAAACAAGCAGTTCAAATTCTTTCCCTTGGATCGGTAGAAGTTGTTTCTTATATTCGACCGTATTTTGGTGCAAATCGCAGATGATTTCTTGATACGCCAACGAATGTTCATTAAATAATCCCAGCGAACGTTTCAATAATGCTTTGATGCGCATCAGTAATTCTTCCCGATAAAAGGGCTTGGTCAAATAGTCATCCGCGCCGCGCTCAAAGCCTTCGATCTTATCTTCTAAGCCATCTTTCGCTGTCAAGATCAGCACAGGGGTCATCATTTTCTGTTTCCTTAGCTGTGCTAATACTTCATACCCATTCATTTCAGGGATCATCAAATCAAGGACTGCTAGATCATAGACCCCAGATTCTAATTCATATAATCCTTCGCTACCATCATAGACTTGGGTCACTTCACCGATTTCAGAAATGATTTCTTTGATATTCTCCGACAATACGTGATCATCTTCAATCACTAATAATTTAATCATACGTTACACCTCAATTGTTTTAGCATACGTGTTGATTTTACCATGATTAGCATAAAGAAAACTTAAATTTCGGATTAAGTTACGTTTAAGCTAACCTTTGTATGCTAGATGGCATCACTTAAGAAAACCAGGAGGAAAGAAAATGAAATTAAAAAATGTATTTCAACGCAAAGAAACAAAATACCTATTGACTACGACTCAGTTTCATTCGTTTATTGAAGAGTTGAAAAAACAGATGCAGATCGACGATTACGGGTTGCATACGATCTTATCGTTGTACTTTGATACAGCAGACGATCGTTTTATTACAAATTCCATGAATAAGCCGAGATACAAAGAAAAATTCAGGGTGCGAAGTTATGGGGTGCCGACTGATTCATCGCTCGTTTTTTTGGAAATCAAGAAAAAGGTCAATGGCATCGTCTATAAAAGGAGACTTCCGCTAACTTATTCTGAGTATCTAAAATGGCTCCAAACAAAAGACTTTCCTAGCCAAAACCATGAACAGATCCAACAGGAAGTGGATTGGTTATTCAGAAAAAATCCGGATTTATCACCGAAGACACTGATCATTTATGAGCGAATGTCGCTATTTGGCAAAAACGATCCTCACTTTCGTGTTACCTTTGATCAACACATCCGTTTTCGCCAAACAAATCTAAATCTAGCCATCACCGGAGAAGAAAACTTAGTCGCACCAGAGCTTGGCGTATTGATGGAAGTCAAAGCGCTGGGGGCATATCCTTTGTGGTTTGTCGAGTTACTCAATGCGTATCAGCTGAGAAAAGGAAGTTTTTCAAAATACGCAGAAACGTATAAGCGACATTTATTTATTCAAACAAAGGAGGAAAATCAACATGTTATCTAGTTTGATCGAATCAGGTACGACTATTCAACCATTCCAGTTATTGCTATGTATCGCCACCTCACTACTATTAGGTTTATTAGTCGCCTTTATCCATATGCAACGGAATGTCTATACAAAAAGTTTTGTCGTTACTGTTGCAGTCTTACCGATACTCGTTCAATCCGTCATCATGCTAGTAAACGGGAACCTGGGAACAGGGCTAGCAGTTGTTGGTGCGTTCAGCTTGATTCGCTTTCGTTCCGTCGCTGGTGGGTCAAGGGAGATCACGAGTATTTTCTGGTCAATGGGTATCGGGATTGCTACAGGGATGGGCTATGTGACGTATGTACTAATATTTTCAGTGATTGTCGCAATCTTTTTATTAGTACTGTACCTTTCACCATTTGGCAATCAGAATAAAGTAGCTGAAAGAGAATTGAAAGTAACGATCCCAGAAGATTTAGATTATCCTGAACTATTTACTGATATTTTTGAGAAATACACGTATACGCATCACCTCAGTTCAGTCCGAACAACGACAATGGGCAGTCTGTATGAATTACGCTATATCCTCTTATTGAAAGATCACCAACAGGAAAAAGAAATCATTGATCACATCCGCGTTCGTAATGGCAATTTACCGATCGTACTAGGCAAAGTAGCAACAAATCGCGAGGAATTATAAAGAGGAGGAACGCGCATGAAAAAAATCTATTCATTGATTACCGCCAGCCTATTATTGACCGCCTGTTCTTCAGCAGATTCGACTTCTTCGAATCAGGCGAGTACAGACGCGTCCGAAGCAAGTACGGCGACAACGCTGTCTACTGATGCGACAACGACAGAACAACAAACGACTTATGGCACCTATGAGACAGAAGATTTAACAACGAGCTATGAGAAAAGTTCTGCCATCGACATCCAATTAGGTGAGAAGACAGAAGTTACAGGAGAAGGGGTCGAAGTAGTGGACGAACAAGTAACGATCACGCAAGGAGGAACCTATGTGATCAGCGGGACTCTGACTGAGGGTCAATTGATCGTGAATGTGCCAAAAGAAGAAAAAGTTCATCTTATCTTCAATGGTGTAACGATCACCAATTCTAACGGGCCGGCTGTTGCGATCCAACAAACAGAAAAGGCGATAGTAACCCTAGCAGAAAATACCGAAAATCATTTATCTGATGGTGAAAACTATACACTTGCTGAAAACGAAACGGAACCAGACGCAACACTATACAGTAAAGAAGATTTGACCATCAACGGAACCGGTGCATTGACTGTCGATGGAAACTATAGCAACGGCATTCGTAGTAAAGATGATTTGATCTTGATATCTGGCACTTACACGATCAACGCGAAAAATAATGGGTTGAAAGGAAAAGATGCGGTAGCCATCAAAGGAGGAAACTATCAAATCACCACGGAAGAAGGGGATGGAATCCAAGCGACCAACGCAGAAGATGAAACAAAAGGATATGTAGCGATCGACGGTGGGACTTTCGAGATTAATAGCGGAAGAGACGGTATCCAAGCGGAAACTGCTATCAATAGCCAAGAAGCAGAAATCACGATCCAAACCGCCCAAGGAGCAGACAGCACCAATTTAGATACTAATGAAAGTTATAAAGGAATGAAAGCCGGTAACAACGTATTGATCAGTAGCGGAACGTATGTCATCAACAGTGCAGATGACAGTATCCATACAAATAATCTTGCGGAAATAACCGGAGGCACGCTCACGTTAAGCTCTGGGGATGACGGCATCCACACGGACAACGAATTGACCTTCAATGGCGGTATGATCGAGATCCAGCAATCCTATGAAGGAATCGAATCGGCAGTCATTACCTTTAATGACGGAGAAATAAATGTCACTGCCAGCGATGATGGGATCAATGCTGGTGGTGGTAGTGACACAGAAACAACGACTGGTCAATTTGGCGCTGACAGCTTTGGCGGACCACCCGATGCGTCGGATGATAGTAAAAAAGTGATCATCAACGGTGGTACTGTCTATGTCAATGCAGAAGGTGATGGTTTAGATAGCAATGGCACTATCGAGATGTCAGGAGGGACGATGTTGATCGACGGCCCAGTAAATGGCGGCAACGGTGCATTAGATTACGGTGGAACCTTTACTTTAACAGGTGGAACCTTTGTGGCAGCTGGTTCCAATGGGATGGCGCAAACCGTCAGCGATAGTTCCACTCAGGCAACGGTGGCAATCAGTTATGACACTGTCCAACAAGCAGATACACTGATGAGTATCACATCAGAAGCAGGGGAAGCAGTGCTTGCCTATCAACCATCAAAAAATTATCAAACAATCGTTGTCTCCTCACCACAGCTTGCGGTTGGGGAAACGTATACTATTGCTAGCGGCGGAAGCACTCAAACTGAAGCCGAAAATGGTCTTAGTGAGCAGCCGACAGTCAGTGGTGCGAATGATCTAGGGACTTTCACTTTCTCAAATACTTCAATGACGATCTCTCAATCCGGTGAAACAGTCTCCTTTGGTCAAATGGGACCAGGAGGATTTTAAATGTTAAATCTGTAAGGTAAAGTAATAATAGCGACCACCAAAATAGTATGCCAATAAGCACTATTTTGGCGGTCGCTTTTTGTTTATTCCTTTCATCCTATGAAAATCATTGCTCGCATCCAGCTAAGCAGTTCTCAGTGTTTTTTTCTTTAAAAAAATAATAATCTTATGAACTGAATAAGCAAACCAAGCAATTGACTTTTGGTCGATACAAGCGCTATACTTTTCTCCAGTGACACTTTGTCACTCGCAAAGTGATCGAAATGGAGGAATCAAAAAATGTTTTTAGCGATAAAAGAAATGCGCTATGCCAAAATGCGTTATGGACTGATCATTGGGATCATGTTTTTAATCGCCTATGTCGTTTTTATGTTGACAGGTCTAGCAAGCGGACTATCCGAAGAGTTCAAAAAAGCCATCGTTGACTGGCAAGCACAAGAAATCGTATTGTCTGAAGATGCAAATAAAGTATTTGCTGCTTCCCAATTAGTAAGAGGAGACGTGGATCAGGTCGACGCCAAAGATAAAGCACCGATTGGTTTGTTCAGCGGAGCAGTCAAGGCAGAAGAAAAGGAAAATATCACTGTCTTCGGTACGACTAGAGATGCGTTTTTATTGCCTGACTTATTGGAAGGCGAGATGTTCAAACAAAAAAACGAAATCATTATTTCCAAAAATATGGCTGATCTAGGTTTTTCGATCGGCGAAAAAATTAAAATAGGTAGCTATGATGAAGACTTGACGATCGTGGGGATTTTCCCAGAGACTTACTATACCGTGGGACCGGTCGTTTATACGGATCTTGATACATGGACACAGCTGAAATTTGGCGATCAACCGTTTGCCTCTGATGAGAAAAAACCAATCAATGCCATCGTCACCAAACAAGCAGCCACCATTCAAACAGACGGTGGATCAAAAACACTGCAAAAATTGTCGATTGAAGACTTTATCCAAAGTCTACCAGGATATTCTGCACAAAATATGACATTGAATGCGATGATCTATTTCTTGTTCGTTGTCGTTGCAGCTGTTGTCGGCATCTTTATGTACGTGATCACTTTACAGAAAACAGCAATTTTCGGCGTGATGAAAGCGCAAGGGATCAGAAATTCATTTATCGCTCGGTCACTAGTAGCGCAAGCATTCATTGTCGGCTTTGTCGGTGTCCTATTCGCTGTCGGCTTGGCTTACTTGACTAGCTTGATCTTACCAGCAGCCATGCCGTTTGCCATCATTTGGTCGCAATGGCTATTGTATAGCGGGATCTTGATCGTCGTAGCCATGATCGGTGGTCTGTTCTCGATCCGAACAGTCGCTAAAGTTGATCCAGTAATTGCGATAGGAGGATAATGAAATGAAAGAAATCTTGACAATGAAAAAGATCGTCAAAAAATTTGGTAATGGACGTACAGAAGTGACTGCACTAAAAGAAATCGATTTTTCAGTGAAGCAAGGAGAATTTGTTAGTATCATTGGTCCTTCCGGCTCAGGAAAAAGTACCTTTCTAACAATCTCTGGTGGCTTACAAACACCTAGTTCAGGCGAAATAACCATTAACGGACATTCTTTTTCCGAATTAAATGAAAAAAAGCGAGCGGATTTACGCTTTAAGGAGATTGGTTTTATTTTACAAAGTTCGAATTTGATTCCTTTTCTAAAGGTCAAAGAACAATTTTATTTAGTTGATCGTGTCGCTAAGAAAAAAGAAGAGGACAAACGAATCGACGAACTGCTGAAATCACTAGATGTCTACGAATTGAAAGACAGCTATCCGAAAGATCTATCCGGCGGGGAACGACAACGTGTAGCGATCGCGAGAGCATTGTTCAATGAGCCAAGCTTGATTTTAGCAGACGAACCGACAGCAAGTTTAGATACCGACCATGCATATGAAGTTGTTAAATTACTAGTGAAAGAAGCACATGAGAAACAAAAAGCCACGGTCATGGTCACACATGATTCTCGAATGATCCAATGGAGCGATCGTGTCTATCGCATGGAAGACGGTTATTTGACAGAGCAATCAATCACAGAGTAAGCAGTAAGGGAGAATGCTTATGCCGAAAGAGACTTTTTTTAACATTTCTAAAGAAAAGCAGCAATGGATCTTAGAGATTTTACTCGATAAATTTTATGATCGGCACATCAGCCAAGTCAAAGTCTCCGAAATCGTTGAAGCCATGGAAATGTCCCGCGGTGCATTTTATAAATATTTCCAGGATTTGGAAGATGCATACACATTTACTGTACGAAACTACTCCAATCGAGTCCACGGAGATATCATTGCATCGATCAATCGAAATCGAGATCACTTTTTCTTAGGCATCGAAGAATACCTTGCTTGGTGTGGTGGATTAAGCAAGGATAGTCCTTATTGGCGTTCGATCAAATTACTGACCCGAGCGAGTGACCTTGGTTCATCAAAACGTTTACCTACTAACCACGATTCGTCTATGGTCCAACAATGGCTGGATTTATTGAAAATCAACCAGATCAGCATGGACACAACAGAAGAAGCGCTCAGCTTTTTATATTTCGTGATGGCTCTTGTCATGAATTCTTTGACCGATTATATGGTCAACCAATGGACCGCAGAAGAACTGATCGAAGATTTTCGCTATAAAGTCAAATGGTTAGAAATAGGGATAAAAAGCAAGAATGCGAATGAACAATAGAAAGTAAGCATACGAAAATAAGCGTCTCCTTCCACAGATTTATTCTGTATTTGGAAAGAGGCGCTTATTTTCGTCACAAACTTATCGAAAAGGAGATTTTCCTATTGACTTAGAGTTCACTCCAGAGGCTATACTAAAAAGTGAACATACATACACAAATCGATATGGAGGACTCGTGATGAAAAAACTTTATCTTATGCGGCATGGTCAAACGTTGTTCAATCAATTAGGCAAAATCCAAGGCGCTTGTGACTCTCCTTTGACAGAAGCGGGAATCAGACAAGCAGAAGTGGCGAGAGAATATTTCCAGACCAATCAAATCCCTTTAGATGCGTATTATTCATCGACCCAAGAACGAGCATCCGATACGTTAGAGATCATTATCGGACAAAAGGAATACCAGCGGAGTAAAGGGTTAAAAGAATGGAATTTTGGGCGATTTGAAGGGGAAAGTGAAGCCTTGAATCCGAAAAGACCAGTTGGGGAAACTTCCTATGGCGATTCGTTTGTCCCATATGGTGGCGAGTCTGCAAAAGAGCTGCAACAAAGAATGAACGCGACCTTGACCGATATTATGGAAAAAGACCATCAAAACGTTTTAGCAGTTAGCCACGGTGGTGCGATGTACTTATTCATCCAAAAATGGTTGCCTTATGAACAAGTGGCTAAGATAAAATTTGCAAATTGCTGCATTTTAGAATTTGCGTATAGCGATCGTCAATTTAAATTCATACAAGCGATCAATCATCAATTTTAAGAAGTATTTTTGCTCCAGATAAATAGCCTAAAGACAGGAGAATTAGCGCTTCTGTCTTTAGGTTATTTATAATTGCTACAGCTCTTGCTTTTTGTACTCCTTTAACAGTCCTTTTTGGATCAATTCTTGTTTTTCTTTCAAGTTCAATAAATTTTCTTGATAGTTTTGGGCATACATCAAGGAGTACAAGGTATTTAAGACGTAGTCAAAGGCAATTTGAGAAGAAAAGGTGGCTACTTTCGCAAAATCATATTCTTCCTGGGAAACGACTAGCCGCATCGCTGCTTTTTTTGCCATTTCAGACTGTTCATTTCCTGTAATCAATAGACTAGGCGCTCCGATATGGGTTAGATAAGTAAGAATCCGTTCATAATGATGGATGCGCCCACTATAGCTAATAAAGATGGCACAATCATTCTTCGTTAAATTAGCCGCATTCCAAGATGAATCGCTATATTCTTCCGCTAAGATCAAGAACTTATTCAATTTCACTAATTTATTTTGGAATTTCCGTGCGGTTATTTGCGAATCTCCTTTCGCAAATAAAAAGATGCGTTCCGCTTGGTTCAAGACAGTCGCAATTTTTTCTAACGATTGATCTTCAATTTGAAATTGCGCTTTTTTTATTGCTTGAATCGATAAGTCTGCCATTTTTTTGGCAATCATCTTCGCATCATCTTCGACGGTAAAAGGAAAATTGGGATCGATCACTTGATTGAACTGGGCAACCAACTGATGGACTTCTCGACCTAATTCAAAACGAAATTCTTTAAATCCACTATAACCGAGCTTTTTACAAAATCGGATGATGGCCGAGTGGGAGGTGTAGGTCTCCTTTGCAAGCTCTTCGATCGTCATATAAACAGCTGCTTCTCGGTTCAATCGTAGATAGTCTGCGATCCGTTTTTCATTTGTCGTAAATGTTTTCTGTGACACTAATTTCTCTTCAATAAGCATACACAACACCTCACAATCTATCTTACTGAATAACTCGAAAAATAACCACTTCTTTTTACAGTACTTTAATATTGAACATCTTTTTCAGAAATCATGCCCTTCTGTCAGTTTCTTTGAACATTTTTGCCAAAAAAACAAGAAACGATTCTCTTTTTTTCATTCTGTCTTATACTTAAAAATAAGAAACGAATCGAAAGTAGGAGGAAACGACATGTTAACAATCGCATACTTAGGCAATGGCAAAAGTACCAATCGCTATCACTTACCGTTCTCAAGAAGACTACCAGACAAAATCAAGGTCAAAAAAATATTCTCACCATCGGCACCGGCATGGGAAACATTTGATGACATCGAATATACCAATCAGTTGTCTGATTTGTGGGAAGATCCTGAGATCCAATTAGTCGTCATCACGACCCCCAGTCAGTTTCATGCAGAATATGCAAAGCTTGCTTTAGAAAACGGTAAGAACGTTTTAGTCGAAAAACCATTCGCCGAAAATTCAAAAGAGGCGAAAGAATTATTTGACTTAGCAAATGAAAAAGGCTTGTTTATTCAATGTTACCAAAATCGTCGCTTTGATTCAGACTTTTTGACGGTCCAAAAAGTCATTGAAAGCGGTAAGTTAGGTGATATTTTAGAACTGGAGATGCACTATGACTATTTCCGCCCAGAAATCCCAGAGAATACAACAGAATTTTCAGTGGCAAATAGCTACCTTTATGGTCATGCTTGTCATACCGTTGATCAGGTGCTTTCTTACTTTGGTGAACCAGATGATATCCATTATGATGTCCGCCAATTATTAGGCACTGGACGGATGAATGATTACTTCGATTTAGACTTTTACTATGGCCGTATGAAAGTTTCCATCAAATCTAGTTATTTCCGTATCAAAGAACGACCAAGCTTTGTCGTCTATGGCAAAAAAGGGATGTTCGTCAAACAGACGAAAGACCGTCAAGAAGAACACTTAAAAATGTTCTATATGCCTGAAAATGCAGATTTTGGTATTGATCAACCCGAACACTACGGCGTATTGACGTACATGGATGAAGAAGGAACTTATCATGAAGAGAAAGTCGTTTCTGAAGTCGGTGATTATCGTCGTGTGTATGAAGGGATTTACGAAACATTGATCAACGGCGCAGAAAAAATCGTTAAAGATGAAGAAACGTTGTTGCAAATGAAAATACTCGAAACAGGCATCCAGCAGATTGAAGAAGCAAGAAAGGTATTTGAGGATTGAATATCTACAAAAACTCAATAGATACCCACAGCATCATTAAAGAAGCACTGAAATCCCAAGCTATTTTTTGGGGTTCAGTGCTTCTTTCCTTTGAGGTATTTTTTTAAGTATTTCACCTTGAAACTATTTGATGTAAAGCAGCCTAATTTATTTTATTTGATCTTGCTTTACGTATTTTAATAAGATCAATTAATATGTTCAGGTATAAATTCAAAATATGAATCCAGATCAATCCACTTAAAGTACCAGCTAATTAACATTTTTGATCTTATATTAATATAATAAGCAGTTCTCTAATTTTCGACACGAGAGGGCTTGTTCTATTTATAGTTGCTTCAGCTTTGTTACAAAGTGCTTAGTTAAATTATCATTACCACTTTTGCAATTATCAAAAAATGCAAAGATATTTTCAGTACGTAAATTTTGATGATTGCTATTTGATTGGGTAGCAAATATAGTTAACTTAGACAGATGGAAAAATACAGTCATTTGAAAAGGAGAATATAACATATGAATATTGCTGTGATTACAGGCGCATCTTCTGGTTTGGGAAAAGAATTCTTTAAACAAGTGATTAAACGTTATCCTAACCTTGACGAGGTATGGTTAATTGCTCGTCGTGAAGAAAAACTGAAAGAACTAGCAGGTGAATATCCAAATAAAAATATTCGCGTAATAGCACTTGATTTGTCAGATTTAAGAAGTTTTGACATTTTGGATACTGTTTTACAAAAACAAAAACCAAACATAAAAGTTCTGATTAATAATGCTGGATTTGATCGAGCTGGGCTTTTCCGCGAAATGAATACCTCAGATATTCTTTCCATCATTAATTTGAATGTAACAGGTATGACGATAATAAATCGATTGTGTTTACCCTATATGAATAAAGGCAGTTACGAAATTATTTCTGGATCAATAGGAGCATTCGTACCAAATCCTTGGCGAACAGTTTATAGTGCGAGTAAAGCATATACTCGATTTCTTGCTAGATCGTTACGGGAGGAGGAAAGGAAAAGAGGTATAAATATCATGCTTTTGAGTCCGGGAAATATGGATACTGAAATGAATGATCGCAGTAAGTCTAAGGGAAAACTTTCACTATTTCCCTATCTGGATCTTGAAAAGGAAACAATAAAATCCATGAAAAAAGCAGAAAAAGGTGTTGCTGCATATACACCTCGTCTAATTTACAAAATCTATCGAGTATTTGGTAAAATCGTCCCAAGTGCCCTTGCTGTGAAAGTGGCTAGTGTTGAAAGCAGTGTGAAAGACCAATGAAATATGATTTTAAAAATAAAACAAATCGGTTTTCACAAAGGACATTATTCGCTTTTTCGACTACTTTGATGGACCTTTTGGAGAAAAAATCTTTTGAAAAAATAACAATTTCTGAGTTGTGTGAAGCATGCAATTATCCTCGAGCTACTTTTTATAATTATTTTGATGATAGCTATGACTTATTAAATTACTGTTGGATCATCATGATGCAGGAAATTAAAATAGACGATTACTTATCGGTGAATCAAGACGAAATTATCTATGTACTATTTGATCGTATTTACGACTACTTTGACTCCTATCGAGATAGATTGGAAAAAATCATGCGAAACAATTTGCTGGATGGCGTTTTAGCCGCGTCTTTTAATCAATTTATTAAACAACAATCTAGTCGGATCATGAGGCAATTTATGTGTAATAATCAGCAAGTGATCCCTTATGAGCTAGTATCTGATCATTATAGCAATACGCTTCAGCTCATTATGGAATGGATTTTTTTAAGAGAGAAAAACGTAACAAAAGAGGTAGCTCATAACTACTTAAAGTATCTCTTAAATAATTTCGGAATAGAAAATCAAGCAAATATAGAAAAATAATTGTTTCATCTTTTTTATCGAAATGCTACGCCAAAGAGTATGACTTAAATTTTCAGTTAGGAGTGGTTATGATTTCAAATACTATTGTTTTACCAAATGGAATAGAGTTAAAAAATAGAATCGTCAAAGCAGCAATGAGTGAAGCGTTAGCCGATAAAACAAATCAGCCGAATACCGATCATATTGCCCTTTATGAGCGTTGGGCAGAAGGAGGGGCAGGGGTATTGATTTCTGGCAATGTGATGATTGATCGATCTCAATTAGGAGAGCCTGGAAATATTGTTCTAGATAATAAAACAGATAGAAATGCTCTAATCTCATGGGCAAAAGCTGGTACCTATAATGATACCAAATTCCTCTTACAGATAAACCACCCTGGTAAGCAAGCCCCTAAAAGTATGTCTAAAAAACCTGTCGCACCTAGTACTATCAAATTATCTAAGGAATTTTCTGCATTGTTTAATGAACCAAGAGAACTAACAACTGATGAAGTCAGGGAATTGATTGAAAAGTTCGTCTTAGCTGGTAAAATCGCAGAAGAAACTGGTTTTTCTGGCGTCGAGATCCATGCGGCCCATGGCTATTTAATCAATCAATTCTTATCACCGGCGGACAACAAACGCAAAGATGAATATGGTGGAACATTAAAAAATAGAATGCGTTTTATGGTAGAAGTTTTTCAAGGTATTAGAAAAATCACTTCACCAAAGTTTATTATTGGATTGAAGTTAAATTCATCGGATTTCACAGAAGATGGTTTCAGTGAGAAAGACTCATTAAAAGTAATCGTACAAATGGCTGAATTAGGTATCGATTTCATTGAAATATCTGGTGGAAATTACGAAAAAGCAAAAGTGATGGATGTTGGCCAGGGTGTTTTCTTTTTAGACTTTGCAAAAAAGGCTCAGAATAGTGTTGATATACCAATCATGTTAACTGGCGGTCTAACTTCAAAGCAGGGAATAGAAGATGTGATTCATAAAGAAGGTATATCCCTAGTAGGTTTAGGTAGAAGTCTTATAATGAATCCCAATATACCAAATCAACTGATTTCCGATGCTTTCCAATCGGTACAACTCCCTAGGCTATCAACTGGAATCAAAACGCTGGACAAGAAAGTTGGAGGAGCGATAGGTATAGCTTACTATGAACAACAAATAGAAAAATTAGTAGCAGGAAAACAAGCAAAATATACGACCAACGCTTGGGGGCCTCTACTGCATACTGTTTTCAGACATGGTCTGCACAGCATTACTGGTAAAAGAAGATAAATGGTGTTACAGCAATGAAGTCTTTCGTAAGATCAGGAATCTTTTTAAAATAGTTCGATTGTTTTTACTAGTCAGACTATTTAGTGAAAAAAATATTATAATTTTTCGAATGCTCCACCATTAAACGCTAAATCCTCATTCGCCTTTTCCTCGTTATTCTGGTACTATTTAGTAAACAGTAAACAAGAGGTGAGAGGATGGCGTCTATACGTGATATTGCAAAAATCGCTGGGGTTTCAGCAGCTAGTGTTTCTCGTATCCTGAACGAAGACCCGACATTTAGTATCAATGAACAAACACGCGTGCGAGTGATTGAGATCGCCAATCAATTAAATTATTCTGTCGATAAAAATAAACGTGGAACTCGAAGTTTAGGTGACGAAATGACGATTGCTTTGATCGTGCGACATCAAGAAGAGGCAGAATTGGACGATCCATATTTTCGCAAGATTCGTGGTGGTATCGAAAAAGAAGCCGCCAAGTGGCGTTTTCGCACGATACGTGCTTTTCACATGAGAGATGCGCATAAAGAATGGAAAGAGTTAGCGAAGTATGGGGCTGTCATCATGATCAGCGAAATGACGATCGAAGCAACAAAAAAGATCGCTGCAATCAATCCGAATTTGATCTTGGTAGATAATTATTCCAATTCCGAAGAATTTGACTGCATCCAGACAGACTTCCAACAAAAAACAGTCGAGGTCTTGGAAGTACTCCATCGCAAAGGGCATCGGAATATCGCATTTATCGGCGGACACAGCAGTCGAGTGGCTGAAAACGGAGAAGTCCATAAAAGCAAAGAAGAGATCCGCGCGGAGTCGTACTTGAAATGGATGAAACTAAATGGACTCCAACAATATGCTACGGTGTATCAAGGAAACTGGAAACCCGAAGATGGTCTTCGCCTAGGTAAAGAGATGTTGGCCCAACAATCACCACCAACAGCTGTCATCGTTGCCAGTGATCCGATGGCGGTCGGTGTTTATAAAGCCATCAGTGAAGCAAATAAAAAAATCCCTGAAGATATCGCTGTCGTAAGTTTTGACGATATCGAAATGGCGCAGTTCATGACGCCAAGCTTATCAAGCATCAAAGCGAATCCTGAAGAAATGGGCCGCTTAGCGGTGCGTTTAGCAAAAGAGCGCATGTTGAAAGAACGGACGATGCCGATCCGAGTGATCTGTCGCAGTCAGCTCGTTTTACGAGATTCCATTGGGCATTCATCTGATTAATACTATGCTAAAAAGTTCGAGAAAGAAAGTTTCTTGAACTTTTTTTCTTTTTCTCTTGTGTAAACATTAAGTAAACAATTATACTCGCAAAGTAAACGTTTGCATAAAAATGAATAAAAGGAGTTATCAAACATGAAGTTTGTCGATAAATTAGCTGAAAAAATGGTTCCTGCTGCCACACTGATCGCAAATAATAAATATCTGCTTAGTCTCCGAGACGGTTTTATGATGGCTTTTCCTGCAACAATGTTTGCTTCGATCATGATCATTATCCAAAATTTGCCAACAACGTTTGGCTTCGCTACATTTCTACCGGAGGCTTTCAATACTTTCTTAAATGAATTTTTTGGTCCTGTAGGAAATGCGACAATGAGTATTTCTGCACTTTTTATCGTTTACGGGATCGGCTATCAATTAGCTGGTCATTATAAACAGCCGCAAGTCTTTGCTGGTGCCATTTCACTTTCTTGTTTCATCATGCTTTTACCATTTGGAAGTGACGAAGCAATGGGGACCTTTATTCCTTTATCTAAACTAGGCGCTGAAGGAATGTTCGTTGGTATTTTGACAGCGATTGTCGCGACAGAAATTTATAGCCGCATCAGTCGTTCAGGATTTACGATCAAAATGCCAGAATCTGTTCCGCCGATGATCGCTGAATCTTTTGTGGCAATCATCCCTGGTGCTGCTCCTTTATTTTTATTCAACATCATCCGTTACTTGTTTACTTTTACGACATGGGGAAATGCAGTCGATTTCGTTTATCAGATGTTGCAACAACCTTTGATGGGGCTAGGCGGGACTTTGCCAGCTGTGTTGATTGCTGTCTTCTTTACGCAACTTTTCTGGTGGTTCGGTATCCACGGTACATTAGTTGTCAATGCGGTGATCGATCCGATCATGGGAGCATTGGCGATTGAAAACTTTGAAGCGTATAAAGACGGCGTAGAGCAGTTGCCACATATCATCAATACGACGTTTATGGGCGTTTTCGTCAATCAAGGGATGCAACTTGGGATTTCGATCACGATGGCGTTCTTTATTGCTCGTTCGATCCGTATGAAGAAAACGATGAAAACGATCATTGCACCAGCTATTTTTAACGTATCCGAACCAATGACGTTTGGCTTACCCGTTGTATTGAACCCTGTAGCATTCATCCCTTGGATCCTAGCGCCGCTGGCTTCCACGACGATCTCATACTTTGCTATTTACTTTGGTTTGGTTCCTCGTCCAATCGGAGCAACAGTAGTCTGGACTACTCCAATTTTACTTTCAGGTTGGTTGGGGACAGGTTCGATCACCGGCGCTCTTTTACAAATCGTAACAGTAGTAGTAATGACACTGATCTGGGTACCATTCTTAGTTGCGATGGACCGTGAATACTTGAATGAAGAACGTCAACAAGTAAAACAAGAAAAAGAAAATCAATTGATGGACGGGAAGATCACCATCGAAGAACAGTAGGGAGTGAGCTTTGTGCGAATCGATACATTGAACTACCGAAAGAAGATCCCGACAAAAGCCGCAGAATTTTACCAAGTACTACTTGAGGAACAATTGAATTATTTTCAAAGCAAGGATGCTTCGATTATAGAGCTGACAGAAGGAACAACTGTCATAACTGCCTTGCAAACGAAGCTAGGACAAACGAGCGTTGAAAGTACGATGACGATCCGCCGATTGGTCAAGGATGAATTACTTGAAATGACGACTGATTACGCAGGAGGAAAAATCATTCAAACGTACCAACTGAAAAGTCAAGAAAACGACCAATTCACGTTGTTGTATTCCGAAAGAAATGAATTGGTCGATGCTAAAACTCAGTTAAGCTTGCTGTTTGTCCTGCCTTTTTACAAATTCTTTTACAATCGGAATTTAGCAAAACGAGTCAATTATTTGCTGCAAAAGATTTAGTCTTTTGGTAAACAACCAAGCGACGTATATCCTTTTTTCTAACTATAAATAAAGAAATGGTGATGCCTCACATGATTGAACAACTAAATGATCGCTTATTTCATATGAGCAATCCTCACACTAGCTTTATCCTCCATGTCATGCAAAATGGACAGATCGAGCAAATTTATTATGGAAAACCTTTACGCGGTTTAACTGACGAAGAGATCGACTATTTAGTCGCAGAACAGAATAAATCGGCTGGAACAGTTAAGTTTTTTGAAGATGATTCGAACTTTACCTTAACCGATCATCCACAAGCATACCCAGTGTATGGTACTTCTGATTTTAAAGAGGGGGCTATCGAACTTTCGAGTAATCAAGCGCCTTATTATACAGATTTTCGTTTTGTCGAAGCAACGACTAAAAAAGGAAAGGCAAGAAACCTAGATTGCCCAACAACTTATGGGGATAAGGAAGAATCGGAAACACTTTCTTTAAGATTAATAGATCAAGAACGTCAACTAGAGCTGATACTTCATTACACACTGTTTTGCGATTCTACTGCAATCGTTCAAAGTCAGACATTGACGAACCAATCTAAAACCGATTTGCAGATCCACCGCATGCTTTCAGGCGTGTTGAATCTTTCTACTAAAGCCTACGATTTCACCCATTTTTCAGGAGCATGGCTGAAAGAACGTCATGAAAAGAAGCGTCCGCTTGAGCAAGGGATCGTCTCAATCGGTTCACTAAAAGGAGCAAGTAGTCATCAGCACAATCCCTTTATCCGTTTAGATCATCAACAGTCAACGCTTGACCATGGCGAAGTTTACGGGTTGAATCTCGTTTATTCCGGAAATTTTATTGCTCAAGCAGAAGTGGATGAGTGGGATAAAACGAGAGTGATGATCGGCATCCATCCCTCACAATTCAGGTGGACTTTAGCTCCTGAAGATTCTTTTACAACACCCGAAGCGGTCTTGATGTATAGTGATGCGGGGACGAACGGTCTAGCGCAACACTTTACGCATTTTATCGAAAATCATCTGATCGATCGTAAATGGCGAGATACACCACGACCGATCGTATTCAATAACTGGGAAGCGACTTATTTTGATTTTACTGAAGAAAAACTTTTATCTCTTGCGACCATTGGTAAACATTTAGGGATGGAATGTTTTGTTTTAGACGATGGCTGGTTTGGTAAACGAAACAATGACCGTTCCTCTTTAGGTGACTGGACAGTTGATAAACAAAAATTTCCGACTGGACTTGCTTCCTTTGCAAATAAGCTAAAGAACATGGGGCTTCAATTCGGCATGTGGTTTGAACCGGAAATGATATCTCCTGACAGCCAGCTGTTGAAACAACATCCTGATTGGGTAGTCAAACATCCTTATTCACGCATCTCAGTCGGACGTGGGCAATATGTCCTTGATTTTTCAAATCCAGACGTGGTAGCAGGCATCTATGAGCAAATGGCAGCCATTATTGAAGAAACGAACTTAACTTATATCAAATGGGATATGAATCGAAATATCACTGAAGCCTATTCTGCTTATTTAGAGAAACAAGCAATCCATCAGCAGGAGTTCTTCCATCGCTATGTTCAAGGGGTCTATGCGCTTTATGGCAAATTATTGACCGCTTATCCTGATCTTTTGATCGAAGGGTGTGCTGGTGGCGGCGGAAGATATGATTTAGGCATACTATTTTATAGTCCGCAAATCTGGCCTAGCGATAACAGTGACGGGGTGGAACGTTTAAGTATCCTGAGTGGAACGTTGGCAGGCTATCCGCTTTCCAGCTTTAGTAATCATGTTTCTGCTTCACCTAACCATCAAGTATTACGTGAGACTTCTTTAGCCTTCCGCCAAGATGTAGCGATGTTTGGGCCTCTAGGGTATGAATTAGACCTCTTGGCTTTGACAGACGAAGAGAAGCAACAGATCAGCGAGCGTATCGCTTTTTACAAAGCACATCGTCACTTGCTGACTCATGGAAAATTTGTTCAGATTTTGCCAAATCGTCCGTATGATAATGAAATTTGCTGGGGTGTTTTTAGTCATGATCGATCCGAGGCGATCATTGGGTTTTATCAAAAAATGGCACGAGCAAATCCAGCCGCAAAAGCTTATCTGCCTTTTCCAGATTATCTGAAAAAAGATCGTTATTATCAAATCAATGGACAAGAGACGGTCTCTGGCAATCTTTTGAAGAATGTTGGCTTGAAAAAACCTCGTTTGTTCACAGGAGTCAATCATGCGACTTACCAGCTTGCCGGGGATTGCCAATCATTCATTTATCATATCGTAGAAAGGAAGGATACGAAGTGAAGACGTATAACGATACTCGTTTGCTACATGGCGGCGATTATAATCCAGAACAATGGTTGGCTCATCCTGAAATATTAAAAAAAGATTTCGAGTTGATGGATAAAGCCCATGTCAACACAGTGACTGTCGGTATCTTTTCGTGGAGTACATTAGAGCCGGAGGAAGGGGTTTATCACTTTGAGTGGCTAGACAAAGTATTTGAAGCGATGCACAAACGAAATGGTCGCGTCATTTTAGCAACACCAAGTGGCGGAAGGCCCCAATGGTTGAGTGAAAAATATCCAGAAGTCAATCGGACCAACATTCTTGGACAAAAGCATCATCACGGCTTTCGACACAACCACTGCTACACGTCACCAATCTATCGAAAAAAGGTCCAACAAATCAATCGACAATTAGCCGAGCGCTATGGCAATCATCCGGCATTATTGATGTGGCATATCAGCAATGAATACTCTGGTGAGTGCTATTGTGACTTTTGCGCAGAGAAATGGCGTGACTGGGTCAAAGACAAATATCAGACACTAGACGCGGTGAATGACGCATGGTGGATGACATTTTGGAGTAATAGTTATTCCAGTTGGTCTCAAGTCGTTCCGCCTTCACCTCTAGGAGAGCATAAAGTACATGGCATGGACTTAGACTGGAAACGATTCGTGACGGATCAGACGATTGATTTTTTCCTCAATGAAATTGAACCGATCCGAGAAATCACTCCTAATCTTCCAGTTACGACTAATTTTATGGCAGAAGGACATGATCAACAGGACTTTATCCCACTTGAAGGACTGGATTATTCCCGCTTTGCAGAAGTCGTTGATATCGTTAGTTGGGATAGTTATCCTGACTGGCATAATCCGTATGAGCCCTTACACCTGACTGCGATGAAATCGGCTTACGTCCATGACCAATATCGTTCATTGAAAAAACAACCTTTTCTTGTCATGGAATCAACACCTAGTTACGTGAATTGGCACGCATACAACAAAGCAAAAAAACCAGGAATGCACATTTTGAGTGGGATGCAACAACTTGCACACGGTTCAGATAGTACACTCTATTTTCAATGGCGGCAATCACTCGGAAATTCCGAAAAATTCCATGGTGCAGTTGTAGGACATGATAATTCAGAGAAAAATCGAGTCTTCCAAGAAGTAGCTACCTATGGTAAACGTTTAGACTCGCTAGCTGCGATCAAAGGTACACCAAAAGAAGCCAAAGTAGCTATTTTATTTGACTGGGAAAGTAACTGGGCATTGAAACGTGGAGGCGGGTTTGGACGACCAACTCGTCGCTATATCCAAACGTTGCAAGAGCATTATCGATTCTTTTGGGAAAGAGATATTGCGGTAGATATCCTTACACCGAAGCAAGACTTCTCTGATTACGCGTTAGTCATCGCGCCTATGCTCTATTTGATGCAAGAAGATACGATGAACGAACTTTCGGAGTATGTGAAAAAGGGCGGTATCTTGATCGGTAGCTATTTTACCGGGATGGTCAACGAAAATGATCAGTTACATCTTGGCGAATGGCCACAAACGCTACAAACCATTTTCGGGTTGCTTCCACAAGAGCTTGAGACCCTTTATCCAGGGGAACACAATCAAGTTCTTTACCAAGGGAAATCTTATCAAACTAAAGATTACTGCGGGATTGTCCAAGAAACGACAGGAAAAGTGATTGCTACCTACAGCCAAGATTTCTACGCCCACACACCTGCTTTAGTTGAAAATCGCCTAGGACAGGGAACAGCTTATTACTTGGCTGCTCGTACAGATCTTGATTTTTTAGAAGTGTTCTATCAGCCGATGATTGAAAAATTAGCGTTACAACAAGAGATCGTCAAAGACACACAGCCAAAAGTATCGATCCAATCTCGAACAGATGGGCAACACAACTATTACTTTCTCATGAATTTTTCTGAAGAGAGACAACAGCTTGAGTTGCTTCAACCGTTCTTGGACCTTGAAACCAATCAAACGCTTACTGGCTTACTCACATTTGCCCCTTATGAAGTAAAAATTTTAAAGAAAGCAAATTTATAACTTCAATCTCACCTTTATATTTTGACAGTTATTTTATTCTTGTTGTAGGATAGAGATAGAGCAACAAGGAGGACAAGCATATGACTAATTATGATGGAGAAAAAGAAAAACGATTAAGAGGGTCAATGGCGCCTAAAACGGACGATGAAGTCGCGTTAGCCGGGACTAACTCAGGGGAGACAACCGACAAAGAAGAGGCTTTAGCTGGAACTAACTCTGGCGAAGCAAAAGAAGTCGCAATGTCTGGTTCAAATGCAGTAGAAGAAGAACCTACACCTGAGAAACATCCCTTAAAAGAAGAAATCGAAGAAGTAGTGGAAGAAGCAAAAGAAAAATTTGATGCGTTTAAAGCCAAACATAAAGAATAATCAATCAAAAGAACTTACATCTATAAGAGCCTCACTGACGGCTTGTGGATGTAAGTTCTTTTACTTTTTTTCCAGTATCTGTCAAAAAAAGTTTTATCGAACCTATCCTTTCATTATAAACTATGATTGCATATGTATTTTTTAAAGGAGGTGATAAGTAATGAACGGGCAACTAGATATCATTCAATTAGTTACGAAATATTTCGCCAAAAATTCTTCAATGATCATTGGTATTGCAAGTCTTGCCATCGTTTTAAGCGTTTTTATCTCAGTAAAAATGGTTGCACAACCAAAAGTAGGGAAACCATCAAAGCAAGCAATCGCTAAAGAGCGTTATAAAATTAGAAAATAGTCGCTAGATCTTAGAGGAGTAGGGGGAAAAAGAACATGGGGATGTTTTGGGTTTTACCTTTCATTGCACAACAGCAAGAAAACTTTCCATCAGCTAGTCAAGCAGGTAGGATTGCTGCCTTTCTGTTGTCGTTTATTATTGAGTTTGGCTTTTCTGGTTTTTTTACGATCTATTTACTTGTCGTGATCATTTGGCAATTATTTAAATTTATAAAAAGAGTGAGTCGGAAAGATCGCAGGCACTTCAAAAAAGAAGTCGCTGCTTCCTACAAAGCTCAAGAAGAAACAATTAGGATAAACATAGAAAAAGAAAAAGCACGAGCAAGTAGACAAAGAGACGTGTTTGAAACATGGGAACAAAATGAGGAGGACGATTATTGAAGGATTTTTTACTCTATCAGATACATAGATTTTTTAATACAAATACTTATCGAGAAAAGCTACTCGTTCGAATGAATAAAGCAATCGATGAGACTTATAACGCTACTAATTACCCGACCTATACTGGTCAAAATGAAATCGAGCGTTTAGCCGATAAACTACAGCGAAGTCAGAGAAGAAAAAATTGGTTACCTAAAATCGGGGACCCACTATATAAGAAACCTTATTCAAAAATCTATCTTGAAGATTTGCAATTAAAAATTTCTGATAAACGATTAGATAGTGATGCTAACGACAGTCAATTCTCGCGACAGACCAGTACGAATTCACTTCCTAGCGAACAGCAGACAAGCGAAACATCGAAATCAGAACTTCGAACTTCAGAATCTAAAGTGATCGATCTCTCAGCGCATTTGGCAAATTTATCAAAGAAGAATGATCCATCGTTAAAAGGTTCACGCAAGGAGATACCTAGAGTAAGAAGGACGCAATCTGATTTTGGTCGCTACTGATTTTCTATAAAAAATTATCATAGTATGTATAATTTCTATATTATTGAAAAATGATAACAACCGATTTATAATTTTCATGAAAATAACAAAGAACGGATGAAAGGTGTGTTAGACATGAAAAAAACAAGTCGTAAAGTTGTTATCGTGGGTACAGGTTTTGTAGGTACAAGTATTGCTTATGCGATGATCAATCAAGGTGTTGCCAATGAACTTGTCTTAATCGATGTCAACCAAGAAAAAGCAGAAGGAGAAGCGTTAGACTTACTAGATGGAATGGCATGGGGCGAAAAGAACGTTTCTGTGTGGTCTGGTGATTACAACGAATGTAAAGATGCTAACCTAGTGATCTTAACTGCTGGTGTCAACCAAAAACCTGGTCAAACACGCTTAGATTTAGTGAAAACAAATGCGATGATCACACGTCAAATCGTGAAAGAAGTAATGGATTCAGGCTTTGATGGCATTTTCGTCGTAGCTTCAAATCCTGTTGATATCTTGACTTACTTAACATGGAAAGAATCTGGCTTACCAGCTTCTCGAGTGGTAGGAACTGGAACAACATTAGATACAACACGCTTCAGAAAAGAAATTGCATTAAAACTTGCAGTCGATCCACGTAGCGTTCATGGATATATCTTAGGTGAACATGGGGATTCAGAGGTTGCTGCTTGGTCACATACAACAGTTGGTGGCAAACCAATCATGGAATATGTAGAGAAAGATCATCGTTTAGAAGAAAATGATTTAACAGTGCTTGCTGATAAAGTAAAAAATGCAGCATATGAAATCATCGATCGTAAAAAAGCAACGTATTACGGTATCGGTATGAGTACTACTCGAATCGTCAAAGCAATCCTAAATAATGAACAAGCTGTCTTACCAGTTTCAGCTTACTTAAATGGCGAGTATGGGGAAGAAGATATCTTTACTGGTGTACCATCGATCGTAGACGAAAATGGGGTAAGAGAGATCATTGAATTATCGATCACTCCTCAAGAAAAAGCAATGTTCCATCAATCAGTTAGTGAATTAAAAGCAGTACTTGATACAGTACGCTAAAACAACAATCAAATAAACAAAAGGACGGGGAAATCGGAAGGTAGCAGAAATCATTTCCGAGTATCCCCGTTTTTTTATTAATATGGAAGAAATATGCGAATAGAAAGGAGAGTCTATGGGGATAGCCATTATCAATGAAAAAATTATGCCATTGGTTGGCATTGCATTACTATTATGGGTCGTGATTCTCAGTTTATTACTTATATCTTTACTATGGAAAAACAAAAAGACGAAATACAGCTGGGATAAAAAAGGAGCACGTGTGGTTCCAATTATTATCGCTATCGTCGTACATATTATATTTGGGATATTTATTGGAGTCATATTTTATCATACTTCTGTCATTCGTTTTTAAATGTGTAGATAGAGAAGAGGGCACTAAAAAAAGAGCCTGTCAGACTCTTAGAACTTGTTGAACTTGTCAACAAGTTTTTGTTTTTCTGTAGCAATTTTCTCTAAGTCTAAAATCGCTTTCTTTGCACGCATTAGTTCGATCAACTCAATCATGTCTTGTTCAGTTGCTTCATTCAATATGTAATGTTTGATTTTTGCTTTATCCAGTTTAACAATTTTCATTTTTTCACCTCAAATTTATTCTAAACATAACATATCACATGAAATAAAGTTCAAGAGAACAAAAAAAGCGATTTTAGGCAAAAACAGGTACTTATGTAGATATGTTATGTGTAGCGATAATTACTGAAAAATGTTAGTGACAGATTGGATGAAACGATCAGCAAGACTTAAATACAGATAAATCATAAATGATCTATAAGTAACGACAGATCAAACAATATAAATCTAACGCTAGCAGATTGATTGAACTAACATTTGTTGAAAAAATTATTTCTTACGGGAATGTCGATAGTAAAAAAATTAATCAGTTAAATATGTAATTATGTGCATGAAAAAAGTAAACAAAACGATGCAAAATAATTTTAAAATATTGTAGAAGAGAAAAAAACGGTTTTTGAGGTCAAAATCGAATGATTTAGGTTGGAACATAGGTTTAGTTCTTTTTGAATCTACTTTGTATAATATATATTATGTAAACTAGAATAAATAAAAAATGATTAATTGCATAATTCCTCGTTCTAACCCCTCTTATCAATCGTAAATCACCATAATTCTCTTGTTTTTTTAGTTGTCTGCATTTATTTTTGTCATTCGCGCTTTTTTTGGTCATTTTAATAAAAGTTCGTCTGCAGCTTTGGGAAAAATAAACTACAGACGAACATAATCAGACTTAACTAAGAGAAAATTTTCAGGTACTCGTTAAAACAGATGTGTCCATTTTTTTATTTCGATATAGATGACTGGAATTAGAGATAAACCAAGGACCCATAACCAGTTCGTGAGACCAATCGTAACAAACCCAAAGATATGCTGTGTAACAGGGATTGTTACTAACAAAACGATGATCAGTGCGCCAATCATTGTTGTTAAGACAAGCAATGGATTACCTAGAAATTTTAAGCGTAAAATCGATTGTTCACTGCGACAGTTATACATATGGCTGATCGTTGATAAACCTAATACTATAAATGTCATGGTTTCAGCAATAGCAACTGATTGTGTGCGTCCAATAACTATAGCCAATAAAGTTACGATCGTAAACACAACAGAGATTTCAAGAATCTTAACTGCCAATCCTTGAGAAAAAATACTCTCGTTTTTATGGATCGGTTGTTTTTCCATATTTTTTTCTTCTGAAGGTTCTACACTTAAACTAAAACCAGGAATTCCGTCTGCGACTACTTTGATGATCAATAATTGAATGGCGGTGACTGGCGCTCCCCAACCGAAAAGCAAAGAAAGCAATACGACCGTCAGAGCCGAAATATTACAACCTAACATGGCATAAAGTGATTTTCGGATATTTTGATACACTCTCCGCCCCTCTTCTACTGCTTGGACGATCGTGACAAAATGATCGTCTACTAAGATCATATCAGATGCTTCTTTTGCCACTTCAGTGCCGCTTCCCATAGCAATGCCGACGTCTGCTGCTTTCAGCGCTGGGGCATCGTTCACTCCGTCCCCGGTCATTGCAACGATTTCGTCATTTTCTTGAAAGGCTTTAACGATCCGTATTTTATCCTCAGGTGACGTTCGAGCGAAGACACGGTACCTATCGATCCTTTTAACTAAGTCTCTATCACTGATTTTTTTCAGTTCAGCTCCTGTGATTGCTTCGTTTCCTTCCTCCAATATCCCCACTTCTTTAGCAATACGTGAAGCGGTCAATAAATGGTCGCCAGTGATCATAATGGTTTTGATTCCAGCTTGTTTAGCTACTCCCAAGACACGATACGCTTGGTTAGCAAGTTGATCATGTATCGTTAAATAATGTTCATTGGGATTTGCCAATTGTAATCGGTCAAACGCCCCTTTTGTTACCGAAACATATTCTTTACCGATCTGATAGACGTCCGTCATACGTTTTCTTTTTGAATCAAACGGCAATTCTTTGATTTTTTTCAAGGGAGAAAGATGTTCCTGTAATTCCTTCTCTGAAAACCGAGTATCTATTGCCTTTTTTATGGCTGATTCAGTTGGATTGCTGCCCCCTTCACTTTCAGAAAAACTACTGGCAAGATAAAACAGGAAAAGGAGATTTTTTTCTTGATCTTCTGTGAAAGATAGCAGAGCAGGCATTTCTGCTAGAGGAGCAATTTTTTTCACTGTCATTTTATTTTCAGTGATCGTCCCCGTTTTATCTGAGCAAATCACTGACACGCCCCCCACTGTCTCAACAGTCGATGGTGTTCGCACGATCGTTTTCTTAATTGCCATGTTTCCCATACCTACAGCTAGAGAAATGGTTACAAAAACAGGTAACACTTCTGGTATTGCCGCAACTGCCATTGAGATAGCCGTCATAATACTAGTTTCTACGCTCAATCCTTTCGTAATTCCTATGCCAATTGCAAGGAAACCGGCAATGATCGCCACGATTCCCAGTATTTTCCCAAGTTTTTGCATTTTGATTTGCAGAGGTGCGACATTGGTGATTTCATTCGAGATCAAGTGAGAGATTTTTCCGATTTCCGTCTCATTTCCAGTTTTTTCTACTAAGATCGTCGCTTTACCTGTTACGACTAATGCACCAGAAAAGACTAAATCTTTACGATCGCTCAATCCGTCAGTCTCACTGGCTTGATAAGAAGCATCCTTTTCGTTTGGCTCGCTTTCTCCCGTCAAGAATGATTCGTCAACAAAGAAATTAACACACGAGATTACTTTCGCGTCAGCAGGTACACGATCACCTAATGTTAGTTGAACGATATCGCCAGGTACGATCTCCGAGCTATTGATTTCTTTGACGACACCTTCTCTTAAAACACTACTAGTTGGAGTACTCATTTTTTTTAATTGTTCCATCGATTTTTCTGCACTTTTTTGTTGCCGTATCGACAAATAAAGATTTAATAAAACGATTGAAAAGATAACGACCGGTTCTGTAAAGTCATCTGGATGTGTTTGATACGCAATATACGTGGACAGTCCAGTAGCAACTAATAAGATCAAAATCGTGATATCTTTCATTGCTTCTTTCACATAGGTAAAAATACTTTTATTTGCTTGAGTATCAATCGAATTTAATCCATAGTATCGTAATCGCTCTTGCGCTTCTTGCTGTATTAATCCTTTTTGTACATCTGTCTGTAAGTTTTCGATTTTTTTCATTCTGCCTAATACCTCCCAAAACAAAAAGGAGCCAGACAAACGAACCATTAAAGCCTACGGTTCGTTTGTCTGACTCCTGCAAGATCGTTCCGGCGAACGCTCTTAAGTCATAATTTTTTATGAGGTTATTATTTCACAGTTCAAGCAAAGGGTCAAGAAAGAAGTTGATTGAACATTCAATACTTCTACAAAAAGCAAATTGACGTTGACACTTAAATCGATTACGATAAATGAACACTAAAGAAAAGGAGCCACGTTCTATGCGAATAAGAGAAATCACCCCTCAAGATGACTTAGCAATAAAAGAAATCATTCAAAATTCCCTCGAATCACTCGGTTTAGCAATTGAAGGCACGGCGTATTTCGATCCTCAATTAAGTCATTTATCAGACTATTACCAATCGTTACCTCATGCAGCTTATTGGGTCGTTCAAATCGATGATCAAGTGGTTGGCGGAGTTGGAATTGCGCCCTTCGACGAGCAAAAGCAGATATGCGAATTACAAAAATTATACTTAGCACCAGAAGCTGTTGGTTTAGGGATTGCGAATCAATTGATGGAAAAAGCATTATCTTATGCAAAGCAAAATTATCGCGAGTGCTATTTGGAAACGATGCACGCCTTAACACCCGCTTGCAAACTATATGAGAAATTTGGTTTTCACTTGATGTCTGCCCCACTACCTGGCTCTGACCATTCAACAATGGATGCCTGGTACATCAAAAACTTGAAAAAAGACAGTGAATAAGATGTTTTCTCTTACCACTGTCTTTTTTTACTCTAAATCTATTTATATAAACTTTTGAACAAATTGAGTGATCACCGGTAAGAAATAAACAACTCCCGCCGCTACTAAGACGAAAAACAACTGTTTTCGTTGTTTCTTTCTTTTCAGTAAGTTGCTAGTCGTATGCAACAAATAAGTACCACTCTTAGCTGCTGCTGTCACCGTGGTTAAGATCACAGTCGGTGAATAGCCAGTAGGATGTTTCGTAATAGCTAACAACTTCGTGCCATATTCCGGATAGGCGATCACCGCTTGATATAAAGCAACCAACGTCAATAACCCCATTGCATAATTCAAAAGTGAATTGATTTTTTTCACGTATAAGTACTCCTATTCATTACTTAGGTATTTATAATTAAAGCATATTGACTTTTCGGAATATATATCATTATTCTTGTTTCTCCATCCAGGGGAATGAAAAACCGATCGTTAAATCCTCTTTCAATACTAGAACAGCGTCAAATTTCCCTTTTTTACCAGTGAAGCCTTTGACCACTTTACTAGTCTTCCCTTTTGATAGTAGCTCTCTAAGATTCGTTTTGGTCAATTTTTTCTTGGCAATCGTGGGCCATAATTTAAAATCGCATTCCTTATTCGTACATGTCGCAATCTTTGGATATAACATCACGATCCCTTTTTTACATTTCGGACAGCGCCCTATTTGATCATTCTTCTTTTCCATCGCTTCGATTTGCATCAAGCCACTTTGTTCTTCCGATAAATCGACTTTTTTCACTTGTTCTGGCACGACTTCTAATAAATGGAGTATAAACTTTTTGATATTTCCTAAAAAGACTTCTGGTGTCCCCTGACGTTCACCGATCTTCTTCAAATAGCTTTCCCAACGTGCAGTCATTTCAGCACTTGTCAATAAGGACTCCCCTGCGACAGCTTTACACAAAGTAATTCCTTTAGCAGTCACTTGGATATCGTTTTTATTGACTTCTATATAGTGTCGTTGCTTCAAGTTTTCAATAATACTTGCTCGGGTAGCTTCTGTTCCGATTCCTTCGACTTCTTTTAAGATCTCTTGCGCTTCTTCATCGTCTAAGGTCTTCCCTGCTGTTTTCATCGCAGTGATCAACGTTCCTTCATTGTATGGCTTAGGCGGCTGAGTTTCTTTCTCAAGACTCCTTAGATCAACCGTAACCACTTCTTGTTCACTGACTTTAGGCAAAAGTTGACCATCTGATTTTTTCTTGCTTTTGACAGACAAGATTTGTTGCCACCCTTCTGCGATCGGACGTTTCCCGACACTCTTCAAACGTAATCGTTGCACCCCTGTAAGTATCACCGTTTCTTCGTAGCGATAGTTTTCAGCAAACATTGCTAAAGTCGTACGCAGCACTTGTAGATAGATCGCTTGTTCCAGCCGAGAAAGCTTCGCAAAACGTTCCTTCGTCGGTAGCGTTTTCGTTGGAATGATCGCATGATGCTCTTGGACTTTTTTGGCATCGACATATCTTTTTTTAGGAAATGTTTCTGGCGTTGCTACCTCTTGGATTCCTAGAAACGCTTTATACCGATCAAGATTTTGAACAAGATACTGGTGTTCACTTTCTGTAATATAAAAAGAATCTGTCCGAGGATAACTCAAAAACTTACTTTCATACAACCCTTGGACGGCATCAAGCGTGGCTTTCGCACTGACTTTCATCAACTGGTTCATTTTCGATTGTAAACTAGATAAAGAAAACAACCTTGGACTACTCTGTTGCTTTTCTTTTTTCGTTACTTGTAAGATCGTTCCTTGCTGGGTACCTAAATGAGCGCCTTTATCTTCAATCGCAGCAACTAATTCGTTCGCAGTCTTAAAGGTTTGTTTCGGCTCGATTTTACCGACAAACTGCCCATGTTGACTTTTGATCTGTGCTTCCCCTTCGAAATAAGGCTCTTTTTTGAACTTCCTGATTTCTTCTTGTAACTGATAGATCATATAAAGCGTTGGCGTTTGGACACGACCTAATGAAAAACTTCCAGAGATCCCCTTTTGTTGCAAAAGTAAACTATATAATGGACTACCATTCATCCCAATTAGCCAATCCGCATGTTGACGCGCTTGCGCTTCTTTATATTTTGGATAAAACTGCTCCGCCGGTTTTAGTTGCTTGAACCCTTGATAAATAGCTTCTTTTTCCAATGAATTGATCCATAAACGTAAGTACTGCTTTTGCTTTGTAAATGCGTTGGCTTGCTGGATGATCGACCAAGCAATCGCTTCACCTTCACGGTCACTATCCGTTGCGATAACAATCGTATCCGCCGCTTGTAATTGCCGTTTAACGATCGCAAATTGCGTCCGTTTCTCTGGAGGGACCGTGTATTTGAACTGGTCTGGAAATATCGGTAAGTTAGGCAGTGACCACTTAGCCCAACGTTCTTCATACTCTCCAGGAGGAACCATTTCAACTAAATGACCAAATCCATACGTAATCGTTACTTCCCCTGAAAATAATGGATCACTGATTTCAAAATAGCCCTCATGCTTTTTCCTTTTTTTGAATGTTTCCGCATATGCTTTTGCTTGAGAAGGCTTTTCAGCGAGTATCACTGTTTTCATGTTATCCATCCTCCTCTTGTTAAAATAAGAATTCTTTAACAGTTTACCAAATGGTTTTCAAAAAGAATAGCGAAAAAATTGAAGATGTTTTTGCTAAATGAAAAAAAGCGTAACAAAAAAATAACTATAATCATCCAAAGAAGAACATCCATCTTTTTATTATTATTATCACGTTATTTTTATATAAGAATACAAGCACTGATAAAAGAACAGCATAACTTAACATATAATTAGTATTTTCAAAGAAAATAACTATATAAAAAAATGAGTTTTTTTATAATTAATATTTTAAATAAGCTTGCAGTTTTTTGTTATATTTTAGAAAATATAATTAAGTAATCTACGACACAAATAAGGAGGTTTTTAGCAATTGAACTGTTGGTAGTCACTCAAGCTATTTGATAAAAAGGAGAAAAAAATGAAAAAATTTTATCGCCTATTACTTGTTGGTCTGTTGCTTGCACCTTTTACCACTTTGCCACTTGATGTCCACGCCCAAGAAACGATCGCTAGCGAAATCACCCAACCTGACGAAACCGTCGTTCCGATCGATACCACCTCACCGATTCCTACGTCTGCAGAACCACAAAATGCAGCAGTCGCCTTAAATGTCTTTAATGGCATGAGCATGTCTGCTTTTGCTTCTGGATTATCAGGCAGTACACTTAGCGCCGGTTTACTCTCGACCACAGCCGCTGCCGTCCTTGCTCCTGCATTACTAGGCATTGGCCTAGGTGTCGGGTTTTATCAGCTCGGTGCCTCTTTAGGAGTTGCAACAGCTGATTTAGCGAAAACAAACAGCGGCTTATTTGAATCGATCGGTAGCAGTGCCGCCACTCAAAATGAACTGAACGCTTTTGCAATGTCTGGGATCGATTCTACAACAAATACCTACAATTTCTCCGCAGCCTTACAAAGCCGCTACGCACAAGATGTAACAAGCAATGCGTTGATGCGTGAGTACTTGACTGGCGAGAGCGACCACGGAATCTTTTCTTTCAATGTCAGTGACCGTGTCGAACTTCATCGTCGCTATATCAATTACACCATTCCTTGGGCTTTACGAGAGCAAGCAGCAGTAGTCGGACGCAACACGTCACTAGCCGATTCTTTCTCCAAGAATGAGTTCTTTGTTTTAGAAAGCATCCAGTATGGCGAATCCGTTCGAGGAGCAGATGATGCCATCTTGAACATCACCGGTTCTTCATACTACGGCTATGATTTCCCAGAACCTTTTAACTATCAAGTCAAGCTTGATACGAGCATTTCTACACTCTTAACGGAAATCACAACAAAAGAACAATTGCTCGACTATGTTCAAGCAACCACTCCATTTGAATTTGGGGTCGTCAATGAACCTTCTAAAGCCTTAGCCATCGAGACCGCCAAAGAAATGGCTGTCGCGTACTATGAACGAACCAGCGAAATCAGCCAAAGCTTAAGCGAAGCCCTCGCTCCAAACAACAACGGATTAGACTTTGATCCATCAGGAATGATCGCTACATTATACGGTGCGGCTGTCGTATTGGATCGTGCTGGAAACTTCATCTATGCTCAAACGCAGCAAGCAGTTCCGTCACATTTAGTTGGGGCAATTGAGTTTTCTTATAGTGAAGAGTCAATACCTTATGATAATGCTCTTACGATTAACGGTAGGCGAGGGGTATTTGATCCAGAAACAGGAAGCATAATCAATGAAGGCACAAATGAAACTTTAATTGATTCGGCATTAGGAGATTGGACTATCGCTAACTACAAAACTCTGGTGGCTGAATTACGTAAATATGACGATAACGAAGATGCTTGGTATACCCCCCTCGACTTAATCTATGATGAGTACTATGCTCATGGTGGCAAAGGCCATACGATTACAGATCATGTTATTCAAAATTGGGACACTTTGTTGGCTAGAATAAAAGATGACTCCGAACTAAAATATACCACAAGCTTTCATAACGCCCTCCAAGCTTTATTAATGGCCAACTATGCCATTTGGACAGCAAAACATGAAAACTTATTAGCCGGAGATAAAGGGTTCGACTTAGGTTACTGCAATTTACCAGAAAATAGCAATTCGATTTCTTATCGATCCTATGGTCAATTGTCATTAGGGGTTTCTCTAGGTTTTGGTTTATCAGTATCTCCAATATCTGAACAATTTGATCGGCATGAGCACATCCCTTATGCAAAGGTCATGATCCGAAAAACCAAACAAGCAGTCCGAAAAAATAGAAAATATTTTATTGTTACTGCATTTCCTGATTTAGAAAGAACGGTTGGAGGATGGCGTCCTAGTTGATGGAAACTCTTTAGAAGATAATGCGAAAAAGGTGGACTTAAAAGTTCATCTTTTTCAGATTTAAATCTGATTCTACAAATAATTATGAGAGGTTTTATCAAATAAGTAACAAAAGAAATAAAAAATGAATAATTTTTAAATATATATCTAAAAAAAAAAACGAAATTATATCTGTAGAAATTATTAAAACCTTTAAAATTTCTGTTCTTTTATAGATATAATAAAGAATGATTGCAAACATTCCTGAATTTTTTAGAAATCAATTCGGGTTAAAAGTACTTTTTTATTAAATGGAGGACAAAATGGAACTATTGGAAAAAGAAACACTAGCATGCCGGGATAGGAATGGAGAAAATATACCAAATTATGTTAATTATAGCTTCTTTAATGAACCTTATTATCAAGGAATTCACAGTCACCAGCAAGCTATACTAGGATATCTAGAGTTTTTACATCGAATCGCACAATGTAACCGCTGGGCAGCAGACCTCAATGTAAAAACTGGGAACCCTGCAAGTACAGAACAATTCAACGAGTATTTCTGTTCAATAAAAGGTAATCCGCTCATCTATATCAAAAGAGACCCTGATTACTTAGGTTGGAAAACAAACCCGATTTATGTCAATAAAGAAATGATGAAAGCAGAAAAAATCAATCCTGAAATCTTATTTAAAAATAGAGGAATCTATGAAAAAGCCTTTTTCCATGAAACTCAAACAACTACAGTGAGTAAAGAACAATTTTTAGTGCTTAATCAACGATTCTTTCCTGAAAGAGAGCATTTAAAAATCTACGAGTGGGATGCATCCTTCTCCAATCGTTTTAATCGTGCGCGTGATTGTTACGGTGTCTATTTGTGGAGTATTTACGATAAAAAAAGAAAGCGAATTACAGTAATCAGTGTTTTTTTGAATCCTTAGTGATGAACCCGAATTTGAAAAATACTATTTCCTCGTTTATTTATATATGCCACTGAAAGTCATTACATAGCTTTCAGTGGCATATTATTTTATTTGATTGCTTGTTTCATTTAATCGGCTACGCAGGATGAAAAAAAGATAGGTATACACAGATTGATAACTACTTGCACTATTTTTCACGTATTGTTCAAAATCTCATCGAAGCACCTATCACTGTAAATTTTTCAGTTTTCCTCTCATAGATCGTCCATAAATAAGCCCCATATTCTTCTCTACCTATTGAAAAATAATTTGACCAATCATTGTTCCATTGATAGACAATTAGGTTCTCTTGCATAGGAAATAGATACTCATTGGCTTTTAAAAAAATCTCTTCTCGCTGAGGTTTATATATCTGTGAAAGTATGGAATAAGCACAAGAGGATTCATATTTTCCATTCTCACATTTAGTAGAGAAGAAGGAATAGGGCAATACTGATTTCGCATACATCAACTCTGGATTCACGGCATATGGATAACCCACAGACTTAATAAAAATAGGTAAATCATCAAAATAATGTAAATCTGTTAAATGAACACATGAGTACCCTAGTCTTTTTTCGTTCATCACCTTTATAAATTCGATCGCTGCTTGTTGATGACTCTCCACATTTCGATAATCCTTCTCTTTAAAGTAAACAAAGTCTAAATTTAAACGTCTTATAAATAATGCTTTCTCCTCTAATTTTTGGCTCAATATTTCTGTTTCCTGTTGTAAAAACTCCATATTATAATTTTCTCCTAATCTCATAAAATACTTGCATTGATCACTATAAACTTATTTCTTTTAGGATCATAGATTGTCCATAAAAAAGCCCCTCTTTGCTGCCTTCCATCATGAAAATAATCTGACCAAGTATTATTCCACTCGTAGATGATCAGTTGTTTCTTTTCTGGAAAAAGGATATCATTCATTCGAATGAAATGGTCTAATTTCCCAAGATAATCTGAAGACATCTGAAAAAACGCATAAGCATAATTTGAAAGAAAAGGTTTTTTAGGTTCCCGAGAAATTGAGAAAAAAACCTCGTAACTTAAACGTCGAGCGGTCATGAGCGTAGGATTTATTGTATATTCTTGTATCCGATTATGTAATTGTTCATGCTTAGTCCAAGTGTTCATGGGATACTTTTTTTTCTGGTTCGCAAACTTAACAAGCTGAATTGCTGCTTGTTGATGACTGCTATCATCCTCGTCATCTTTCTCATGAAAGAATAGATAAAGAAGCGGGATATTTTTCATGGGGATATTATTCTCCATCATAGTCAAAGGGAATCGATACGTCTCTTCTTCTAATAATTTCATATTGATCTTTCCTTTCTTTTTTGAGTTCATTTCTTTACTATTATGTAGTTAATAAAGCATCAGGCACTGCAATCTGGGCAAATTCCCATAGTTGAAATTTCTCTGCATACATTTCACGATTGTCAGATTTTCTGTTTCCTTATGTTCTATTACTCAATTATTTGCTTTCACAAAAGGAAAAAGTATTTTCTTTTATATTTTCATTACTAATGATTCAACCATTTAACCTATCTGTAGTTTTGTTATTACCTTATCCCTGTTCTGCTAAATAAATTTCGCCGATC
Source organism: Enterococcus sp. DIV1298c (assembly GCF_017316315.1). Classification (NCBI taxonomy): domain Bacteria; kingdom Bacillati; phylum Bacillota; class Bacilli; order Lactobacillales; family Enterococcaceae; genus Enterococcus; species Enterococcus sp. DIV1298c. The sequence goes on from NZ_JAFLWG010000044.1 coordinate 98,286, forward strand.
GTAAAGATTGGGGTTCTAGGATCATAAACTCTCCAAAGATAGGCGCCCCAGCCCACACGCGCATAATTGAAATAAATTTTAAGTTATAAAATTTATGAATAGAAATTGCATTTTTTAACCTTCATATCCTAAATAAATATCAATGACTGTAAATCTCTTTGTATTCGTATCGTAAATACTCCATAAATAGGCACCGATGCATGCTCTAGGATAGTTAAAGTAATTTGTAAACTCTGAATTCCATGAATAGATGATTAATTTGTCTTTTAAAGGAAAGAAACGTTCATTTACCAGATTAAACTCTGTCTTAGATAACTTTGTACCATGAAATTCATCAAAAAAAGCTTCCTCATATACCCCGCCATCCATAAACAATTCTTCTACAGTAAGTTCAGTGCCTTCCATCATTTCTTCGTTGACTTCAATGGGGTAGCCATCTAAGTTTAACGTAGTAGGATCAATATCTGTGTAAATAATTGAATCCGAATTTAGTTTACGAAATTTCGCTACATACATTTCACGGGTAACAGATTTTCCAGCTTCTTTGCGTTTTTTTGATGACCAAAGATTTGTTCTTATTAAGCGACTTGTATAATTTAAGTAAGCCAAAATTGCCTCTTTATGGGTGACCTTTCCTTGGTAATCACTTTCCTTAAAGAACGTATAACCAACGTAATGCGGAAAAAGTATATCCCTTTTTTCCCCTAATGCTAATGTTTCTTTTACCAATAATTCCATGTCTTTTCCTCCTCTAAAAATAGTGTATGTACTTAATAGCTATTTTTCACATGCTTAAACAATAGATGTAACCAAAAATTATCCTTCCCTAACCCTGAATTACCAGAGCTATACTTATCACTGTAAATTTATTTCTTTCGCTATCATAGATGCTCCACAAATATGCACCATGTCCTTCACGCGCAAAATTATAGTAGTTGGTAAAATCTGTATTCCACGAATAGATGATCAACTTATCTTTCTTCGGAAAGAACAATTGATTTAGTGCTTCAAAGTCAAGTTTTGATAATTCTGTTTCTTGAGAATTATCAAAAAAAGCCTGTTCGCAAACTCCTCCGTCCATAAAGAATTGTTTTGGACTTATTTCAGTTGATTCCATCATTTTTTTATTCACAAGCGTTGGATATCCATTATTTATAAGTGAACTTTGATCTGAATAAATGATTGTCTCATCTACGCTAGAAAAGAATTGCTGCTCCAACATGTTAACAGTGATGACTTCATGTCTATTATTACGATGTTTTATTGCCCAAATATCGCACTTCCAAATGCGATTAGTAAAATTTAAAAACTCTAGAACCGCCTCCTGATGGCTTTTTTTCCCTTTGTAAGTTTTCTCTTCAATAAATGCATAATTTACATAATAAGGGACGATATCCTCCCTCCATTGTAGTTGCAAGCTTTCTTTCTCCAATAATTTCATTCTCTTACCTCCCAGTCATAGTTACCCATAATTAATATATTCTATAAATTAAAACAGCCATTTATATATCACTTATTATTTTTTCAATTGTCTACTCTAAAAAAATCTGTAAATACCGCTATTTCTATATTTCTCATCTCTGCTTTCTATATGAAATTGATTCTATTTCTTGTTTTAAATATTATTATGTATTGAAACACTTTGTCCTATTATCATCGTTTTCTATGTGTTAATAATATTAACTATACCTGTTCTTTATTGCACGTCATTCTCCCTAGCTATTCAAGATTTCACTACATCAGTTAAATTTGCTATTACTTTTTATTATTGCTTCTTTAGCGAAAATAATTACCAAGGAGTCTGTAGTTGCTAGCAAGACGTAAATAAAAAAATATATCACTTCTTTTCTTAATGCTAACATTTCTTTTGCCCATAACTCCATGGATTACATCTTTAGAGTTTTACTATTGCCATTTTCTTAGTAATATAATCGCATATTTATTATCCTACGTCTCAGAATATTCTTCTGTTTTCACGATTGATTAGAAACTCAAATAGAGATTTTTCTAAACCTCTCAAATGTCTTATATAAATTAAAATGT